>DOTU01000224.1 GCA_003520965.1 Candidatus Zixiibacteriota bacterium | reverse complement strand
GACAAGGAAGGCTTTCTGCGTTCGGAGAGATCGCTTATCCAAACTGCAGGGCGAGCGGCGCGCAATAACGCCGGCGAGGTTATACTCTACGCCGATGCTATCACCGATTCGATGCGCAAGGCGATCGATGAGACAGTACGTCGGCGCAAAATTCAAATGGAATATAACGAGAAACACGGAATTACTCCTGAGACGATCACAAAAACGCGCGAGGAGATCATCAGGGTAACATCGTTTGCCGATGCAAAGACGGCGATCCCGGAAGCAAGCGCTGAGGATGAAATCGATGCTGTTGCGAAACTGGAATATGAGGATCGAATCAAGGCGCTGGATAGATTGATGAAACAAGCCGCTAAGGATATGCAGTTTGAGAAGGCGGCGGAGTTGCGGGACGAGATTTCAAGGCTGAGGAAAATGGTAGGGAAGAAGTAGAATTTTGCGCGTAGAGATAATTAAGAAGGCATGGGCACAATAAAATGTGCCCCTACAAATCTACGTATGAGAGATGCTTTACGAAGCGAAGTGCTTGAAGAGCGGTCAAATCGATCTAATTTTGTAGGACCAAATATTTTTAAGGAATAAGATCAGTTTTGAGATGTATAACAGAGAATATGATGAAGCAGATTAGTTTAATATTCTTTGTGGCCCTTCTATCCTGTGGGAGAGCGGGGGTCGATCCCCAAACAGATCCTACCAATTGGGATGCGATTGCCAATATTATCCGCTACGATAACCCGTCGGCATTTAGTCTCGATCAGTTCGATCTGTCTGTTCCTGATACGTCGATAATGCTACCGATGTCATTTCAACCGCTCCACTGGTGGCGAACTATAGAGCGGGATTCGCTGGATATTGCCGTAGAGCTAACTGAGCCGGGACCTACCGACAGCTTGGGTTCTGTTCCTCATGGCCTGGCAACGATTACGAAATATTTCTGGGGCACATTGGAAATTATCGGCCAGGATACGTCAGGAGAGGTCTGGCAGCGGGTGCGATTATCAAAGCCGTTTGTTATGAAAGGCACCATTTCGGCGCTCTTCGAAAAAGTTGGATTCGATTATAATAGCCGTCGCGGCTGGCGTTTGACACAGTTATCGGATGCGGTTTACGTTCCCCAGGGGCAAGGGCAGGGGTTACCGGCTCCTCAAATTGAGATTCGCTCATCAGATAGCTTCTACAGAATTAATCCGGCGAGAAAATTCCTGCGATATATTCCGGAGTTTGCTCCCGGAGAATCGGTGACCGTAACGGTTTCAATGAGCGATACTACCAATATTATCAAGATGAGATATCCATACTGGAGCGGATTTGCCACGACCGAGTTACCTCGCATAGGAGATACATATTCCGGCGGATTCATTTTTCCCAGAAACGAGGATTACGGGCATTTGCTGATCGATGCCGTGACCGGTTCCGCGGTGAGCGATACGATCAGGTATCGTCCAAATGCGATAGGCGTAACCTATAGGATTAGATAATTTATCGAGTATTTATTCTTAGAATTTATTCTCCTTTCGAAAGTTTCATTTGTTGTCGGGCATGTCAAAACCGCTAAGGGGTTTTGACCAATCAATTTGTCGGGTTTCTCACTCGGTCAAATGACATCGTTCGGAAACCAACCGACCTTCCTTACCGCTCCCAAGTTATGTTTCTGTCAATTCCCTATAACAGGCGGGACTTGTAGTCCCGCAACTGATTCAATCCACATTCCCAATTTCCGGGAAATCCGATAAAGAATTGCATTGTCACCAGCAGATTATTTAATATCTTTGACAACCAAGGCAGATAAAACTGAGTTATTTGTGGGGAGATAATGCACGAATTAGCGCTAGCCGAATCGATCTTTCATATTGTCGAGAAAGAAATGACCAAATATCCCGGCTCGAAAGCCCTCAAGGTGGCGATAAAACTGGGGGCATTGCACGAGATAGTACCGGACGCCCTGCAATTTGGATTCGATACAATGACCGCTAATACATCGCTGGCCGGAGTTCAATTGGATATCGAACGAATTCCAATCAAGGGACGCTGCCGCAATTGCGGCCATGAGATAGTAATAGAGGATTTTGTCTTTATCTGCCCTGATTGCTTTTCCAGCGATATCGAAATGACTCAGGGCGACGCACTGGAAATAACCCATTTGGAAATAGAATAACTTTTTCAATATCGATTTTGAGAGGATTGAAATAAATGACTAAAAAAATACAGCTTGCCCAGAAAGTTCTTTCGGAAAATGATAAGATAGCCGAACAGATTAGGGCAACTCTGCGACAAAAGGGGATTAAGAGCCTGAATCTGGTCAGCTCTCCCGGCTCGGGGAAAACGAGCCTGCTGGAGAAAACCATTGCCGCCATCGGG
Source organism: Candidatus Zixiibacteriota bacterium (assembly GCA_003520965.1). Classification (GTDB taxonomy): domain Bacteria; phylum Zixibacteria; class MSB-5A5; order UBA10806; family UBA10806; genus UBA10806. The sequence continues at coordinate 202 of DOTU01000224.1, read as the reverse complement.
AACCAGATCCGGTTCGCGCTCATCGCCGGTGATGTGCAAACCGAAAACGACGCCAATCGACTTCTGAAAGCAGGAGGCAAGGCTGTCAAACCGATAGTAACCGGTGGCGCCTGCCATCTCGACGCTAAAATGATCGGCAAAACGCTCGATGATATCGATCTGAATCAGGTTGATTTGCTGATTATTGAAAACGTCGGCAATC
>DOTU01000272.1:4587-4761 GCA_003520965.1 Candidatus Zixiibacteriota bacterium | reverse complement strand
CGCTTAACGATATTTTGATAGATGATATTATAAAACTTCACCCAAACCGAATCTTGTGAGATGGGTTGCCCGTCGCCATCGAGCGCCACCACGCTGAAATTAGCCGGTTTGCCCGCCTGGCCATACCCCTCGAACCCCTGTCTGATTCCGAAATAAACCGGATACGGATTCACT
>DOTU01000272.1:1577-4280 GCA_003520965.1 Candidatus Zixiibacteriota bacterium | reverse complement strand
GCCGAGAGGGTCATCTTTAGCGACGATGGCGGCTTCAGGTTGGCCGAGACCCGGTAATGATAGGTATGATTTCCCTGCTCATCGAGTTTATCCGATGGCAACTCCGCCTGGATTGGCGTGAATGTCACTGACGGATCGGTGAATGCATATTCCGAATATCCTGTTGGCTGGAAATAGTCGGCGTCCAATGTTACATGACCGCCCACCGCATTCCCCGCGCACGGCGGTCCGAAAAGGAACGTGCCATTGACATCGATCTTCACATCCTCGCCTGCTTTATAGCTCTCCTTGTAGGTCGCTATACTGGTCCGGATCCGATCCGGCATGAACTCCTCGACCTGGAAACTATATTGGCCAATCAGGTCTTCTCCGATTCTTGCAGCCAGATTGTATCCTCCTGTTTTTGCAAACGACGGCACCTCGATATCGAGCGCCGAAATTCCTCCCTCTTTGGTGGTCAGCTTATATTCTTTGAAATCGCGCCCTTCAGGATCGGTTATTTTAACTTTATAAGGAAACTCCTGCGGCATAGCGCCGTTTACCCCGCGCACCACACTTACCAGATGTACCGTTTCGCCGGGACGGTAGACCCCGCGATCGGAGTAGAGGAACGATTCATATCCTCTGGCCAGATACGGCCTGCCGGAGACATCGAAATCTGATGTCGAAATAAGGCAATCCGAAAATTGAAGATATGAAAGATCGCCGTCCTTGGTTACCGTAATTACAAACGGTTCGAAACCCTTGATCTTTTCGGCGATATTTTCAAATACCGCAATACCGCGTGAATCGGTTTTTGCATCGAGTAAAACCTGATTGTTACGACTATAAAGCGTTACATCGGCGCCACCGACCGGTTTGGTCTCGCCGAGTGTATTGACCCAAACCATCAGGTAGTTATCCGAAAGCCTGGCCGCCACTCCCAGATCGCTGATCATGACCTGCCTGGAATCATAAGTCCAACGCTGGTCCTTGCGTCGCACCGCCACCCGATAAACTCCATGCAGCGTATCGCCCACGATCTTTCCGATATCGATTGTCGATGTCAGCGGCTCATTAAGGTCTGACGAAAGCTTGTAGTTTTTGAAAAAGATCCGACGGCCCAGCCGTTCGGTATTTTCGCCGAAATACCCTTTGCTGTAATCCCCCAAATAATAGACAATATTGTTGGGAAACACCTGTTCAACCTCAACTGTCACCTCGTCGATATTGACTGTCTCCACCGCTAAAAGCTGGCTTCCCTTCTTCGACATAAAGACAGCGTTATCGGGGAATGTCACTCTCGGCGGAATATCCTCGATCATCACTTTACTTGAGAAATCCCGCTCCAATTCCTGCCCGGCCAGAGAATGCATTCCTTTTTTGATTTCGATTGTGTATGTCTCACGCGGTTTGAAATTTCCGATCAGATTAATTTCGTTCCAATTCTGGCTGACCGTAAAATCAATCTTGGGGGTAATGGTGATAAAATCCGCTATCTCAGACAGCGCCGCCGATTGCGATAGTTGAATTACTACCTGCGAGTTCGGCCCGGCTCCCTCCGAGCGGACATTTTGAATCACGATTGGCTCCGGTTTGGGTATGGTGATGCCTGGCGCATAGTCAGCCTGCATCGGGATCGATCCACCCACGCAGTTTAACCCCTTGGTGATTGCAAACGGAAACTTGCCGTTCAACTCCTGACTGCGAAACGGCTCCGAGATTATTGTCATCTCAGTCGATGGGCCTGTCTCTTGCAGCTCAAGCTTGAGTTTTCCGTTGAGCGTTTGCGGCAGATGCTCTCGCAACTCCTGGGGATCAACCGGATAGTAGAATGTTACATGAATGAGTAACCGACTCCAGAACTGCGGCTCGGTCACATCGGCCAACTCTGTCCAGAAATTTGTTACCACCAGGGTTGGAGTCCTGATCTTGAATGTTCGTGGCTCGTCGATCCGGTTGCCGTATTCATAGGTGTGATTGCTTTTAATCTTGATCAGATACTCAGTCGATGGCTTAAACGACGCGCTGGGATAGAAGGCGAATATATCGTTTTCCACCCATTTGCCCAGTCCTTCTATCGACGGCTCGATCTCAATCGGTACGTTGGAAAACAAGATATTCAGACTATCGTCAGGAATCATCTTGCGTGAAAAATGTATGAAGATATTAGTTGGTTCCAGCGTGTTCAGATACTCATTGGGCCTGATATCGGTTACTTTGACATGCAGGTCCGGCCCGTTCTGCGGCAACTGGATCTGCTGGGCCAGTATCAATACTACTGTCGCGATTGATACTATTAGAAATAGCAGCAACGCCGCCCCGAATAGGTTTCTGATTTTCAATACTCCTTGTAGCACTCTATTCATTACCGTCCTCCGTTTGATTCTTTCTCTGGCCTTCCCCTGTTGCTGAATATCAATAATGTCATTGCCAGATCATCTTTTCCGTTATTCGATAGGCAAGATTCTACCACAAATGAAAAACCCTGCCAATAATTATGATTTTTGTAGTTCGGAAATTTCAATGTTTCGTCGACAGCTACCACATCATACAATTATTTTTATCCAAAGTTCAATACAATTTTTAAAATCTTGTAAGGCGCTGATATGTCTGATGTTAACAGAAAATAATTATGACTTGCCACGGAGTATCGTTTATGGTAAGAAGAGAAAAATAAACTTATGAGGAGGATAAAATGATGCGAAATACAATAATTTTTAC
>DOTU01000272.1:0-1215 GCA_003520965.1 Candidatus Zixiibacteriota bacterium | reverse complement strand
GTTGACCTGCAATTCGCGCAGATGGCCGCAGATAGCGGTATCGGAAGCGCCTTCGCTTATTTCGCTGCCGATTCAGCTACCATGCTCCGACGCGGCTCTGTGCCGATAGTTGGTCGTGACGCTATCCGCGAGCTTTACACCGATACCACCGGGGCTATCCTGCGCTGGGCGCCATATTTTGCCGATATCGCCGCTTCCGGCGATCTCGGTTATACCTTGGGCAAATCGCAGTTCATTTACAAAGATTCAACCGGCGCCGAGAAAACCTCGCACGGTTACTATGTCACCCTTTGGAAATTGCAGCCTGATGGCAAATGGAAATATGTGCTCGATACCGGCGTCTCCGCACCGCCGCCGCTGGATACAACAATTAAACATTAACCAAAAGATTGAGCGGCAGACGCTTTCGTTTGCCGCTTTTAATGAGGTAAAAACATGACCATCAATGGCACTATGAAAATCGCAACCATCGCCAACTTCTGGCTCAACGAACTCCGTCCGCCGCTCGATAAGGCCCTTCTGATCACACCTGACGACAAGCTGGAATGGACTCCGGGTCCGGATATGATCACCCTGGGTAATATCTTCATGCACATCGCCGAGGCCTCCGATTACTGGATTACCCAGGTAATAGATCACAAGGATTGTATCGATTACACTCCCTGTCCCTGTCCGCCCAAAGCCGAGATCGCGGCCATGCTCGATAGTCATTGGTTGAGGATAGAGGAGTTTTTTAGCCGCGCCCCGCAAATTATGGAAGGTACTTATCTTCTTCAACGACGCAGCGGGCCGGCTGAGCTTTCGGGCTTTTGGATCATGCTTCATCTTCTCGAACATGATATCCATCACCGCTGCCAGATCAACCAATACCTGCGCATTATGGGAATCGAACCGCCGCAGATATAATTATTAATCTTGCTAATATCGCAGGCCAGGTCCCTTTTGGGACCTGACCTTTTTATCTTAAATTTCTTCACTAAACTGGGCCGGTTGGTCTTTGAGCTGGTTCCCTTACCCTTGAGAAAAAAGGAACAAAATGACATTAATTTTGGCCCATGAAAGATTTGTTTTAATAGGCCTCTAATGCCCCTTAGGGGTCGGAATTGCCTCTGGCCCGCTCGGCCAATCGCATGGCCCGTAATCTCTTAGAGCCTATTTCCAATACCCATATATGGACTTATCTGACCTTGAATTAGTAAAAAAAGACTTGACAAC
>DOTU01000299.1 GCA_003520965.1 Candidatus Zixiibacteriota bacterium | reverse complement strand
AAATATCCTGATTATTCTACGTGGCAGTTTCCTGTGATGTCGCTCGCCTCGCTACTTCTGGGTTTGATATCACTCTGGGGAACGCTGGGACTACTCAAGTCTGAACGGCGGCAGCGATTGACGGCAACGGTATTGAACTAATGGAAGGTGGCGCCGCTCGTGACGATTGCTGAGAGCGTTTCAATCCTGTCTTCAATTTAACCGGGTAATTTCATTTTAAGGGATAATGTATGAAAGCAATTGTACGTCAAAGATACGGTTCGCCAGACATCCTGGAGCTAAAAGAAGTCGACAAACCTACTCCAAAAGACAATCAAGTACTGGTAAAAGTACATGCGGCATCGGTAAACCCGCTCGACTGGCACATTCTGCGTGGCCAGCCATTCCCAATCCGAATGATGGGCTTTGGACTACTAAAACCGAAAAACCAGATACTCGGGGCCGACATCGCGGGCCGGGTGGAAGTGGTTGGCAAGGATGTAACTCTGTTCAAGGTGGGTGACGAAGTTTTTGGCATGGGAATGGGCAGTTTTGCCGAATATGCGAGCATTCGCGAAAATAAATTGGCGCTAAAACCGGCAGCCATTACATTTGAGCAGGCCGCGGCCGTACCGGTTGCGGGACTTACAGCCTTGCAGGGCCTCCGCGACCATGGGCGGATACAGCCGGGATATCAAGTGTTGATCAATGGCGCCTCAGGGGGTGTGGGCACCTTTGCAGTGCAGATTGCTAAAGCGATGAGAGCTCAAGTGACCGGCGTTTGCAGTACAAAGAATATTGAGATGGTTCGATCGATTGGCGCAGACCAGGTTATCGATTACACGCAAGAAGAATTCTGGCGAAGCGGGAAGAAGTATGATCTGATTCTTGACAACGCGGCTTATCAATCGATAAGCAAATCTTTGGGCGCCCTGAAACCGCACGGGATATATATCATAGTTGGCGGACCTACAACCATCGCAAGTCTTTTGCTTTCGCTGTTTTTCAATCCTCTTATTTCAAAGTTAAAGAGGAGAAAGCTTGTTTCGTTCATAGCGAAACTGAACCAAGCGGATTTGGCTGTTATCGGGGAACTTCTTCAAGCAGGCAAAATCATTCCGGTCATAGATAGGAAGTATCCTTTGAGTGAAACTCCTCAGGCGATTCGCTATATTGAAGAGGGACACGCTAGAGGTAAAGTAATTATCAATATTTGATGGAAGTGGGGTTGGGGTTGCTTGTTCATTGGCCCTCTTTAACGCGGTTTTTTCTTTATCTTAGGGTGATCGAGCCTTATATTTTCCTATGGCATATAAAAATAGGTATTTGCGATAAAGAAAAGGCAAGCCTCAGGCCACTTGGCCATGTCTTGATTGGTCCCCAAAAACAGGCTACATTATTCTAAAACGGCAGGAGCAGCTTAAAATAAACAAAATGAAAATTACCTTTTTAGGCACGGCAGCCGCAACCTCATATCCACTAATGTTCTGTAGATGTGAAATCTGTGAGAAAGCCCGAAAAACAGGTGGCCGTGATTTCAGAAAGAGATCATCTTTACTGATCAATCAGAATTTATTGATCGATCTTGGTCCCGATATTATGTCCGCGTCCTTCATGCTTGGGATTTCTATTGCCAATGTTAGATATTGCCTTCAAACCCACCCGCATTCAGATCATTTTGATGCATCTCATTTTGGTACTCGCACTCCAGAATATGCGGTTGAAAATATTCCCACGCTCGATTTATACGCCTCAACGGCCACTCTTAATAAAATGTCGGAAATGTTGAGAGGCGACGGTTGCGCCAACGACCTTATGGATCCTAAAGAACAAGAACGACTAAAGTTAAATGTTCATCCCATAAAGGCCCTTCAATCATTCAAGGCGGGGGAATATCAAATTTCAGCATTCTCAACAAATCACGATAAGTCAGTTGAATCCCTTCTGTACAGTATCACCGAAGATGACTTTACAGTTTTCTATGGCACGGATACCGATATTATTCCAGAAGAAACATGGCAAGGTTTTCATGATAAAAAACGTAAATTTGATATTGTCATTCTTGATCACACGTATGGTCCGAAAATCGATGGGGCCGGACATTTGAATGCTAACCAATTCGCCGAGCATATACAGAGAATGCGAGATGAAAATTTGCTGGGAAAGAGTGGGCGTGTTTTTGCCACACATATATCGCATGAAGGGAATCCAGTACATTCTGATTTGGTTAAATATGCCAAAAAGCATGGATATGATGTTGCCTATGACGGTTTAGTAATCTAATAAAGTAATATTCTTCTATAATAACAGCTTTTACATCTGGATCGAAAAGCCGAAGCCCATAAAAGTTTGGGGAAAGCGAGATTGGGGCCGCTTGATATTTACATGTTTTTTTATTGTAAATTAAAAAGTCAGGCAATAAATAAATATAATATCTACCAAAGTAAGCTACCGCCCCAGCGCCAGCAGGGTTGAGACAATCACCTGCGCTAAGATAATCTTGGCAATCATTGAGGCCGGGTAAACTGTGGCGTACCAGGTGTTGGGCATTTCATTATTGGCTCGTTCATTGGCGTAAGCCAGGCAGGCCGGTTGTGTTTGTATCCCGGACATCATTCCCATAACCGCCGAGAACGGCAGTTTCAGATATCGATATCCCAAAAGTATAGCCGCGACCGCCACACAAGTAGTCAAAATTGCTCCGGCGAAAATTATCGACAAGCCGCCCGATTGAAAGGTTGCTCCAAAACCGGTACCAGCCCGGGTACCGATGCCAGCCATAAAGAAGACTAGACCAATCTGCCTGAGCGCCAGGTTAGCGTTAAAGGGCATGCCCCAGATAATCGGTCCGGTTTTTTCAAGCCGTCCGAGTATCAGCCCAACCACCAAAGGCCCGCCGGCAAAACCGAGCTTGAAGGTCAAGCCCCTGCCGAGCGGTATCGGAATCATCCCTACCAAAACACCGATGACAATTCCCAGCGAAAGCGATAGGAAGTCGGCCTCGGAGATAGATTTTATAGAATCGCCGAAGATCGCCGCTATCTCGTCCGCTCGATCGCGACGGGAAACAACCAGAATTCGATCTCCCCGCTCGAGTATAGTTTCCGGACCGGGAACGAACTCGACGTCACCACGTCTCAAGCGGGTAATCGCTCCCGTAAAAGGATGTTCATAACGCAGCTCTTCGATTGTTTTGCCGATTACTTTTTTGCTGGATACGAAGATACGTCGGTAGCTCATGTCGTTATGACGTTCCTCGATATGGCTTTCGGCTTCTTCTCCGAAAAGGATCCGCGCAATCTCCTGCGAGCGCTCAGTCCCGACCGCAACGATGAAATCACCAACAGCCAGCACCGTATGGGGTCCGACTATTTCGACCGAATCCCCTTTCTTGATCCGACTGAGAACGAAACCTGTATGGCCAAACGACTGCAGCATTTTCTCGACTGTTTGTCCGCCGAGCGCCGGATTGATGATGCGGTAGGTTTTACTTAAGATCGCTGCTTCTTCAAACTGCTTTACCCGGCTGGCTTCTTCTTTGGTAAAATTGATTTTGAATATACGCGCGAAAATATGAAACCAGAAAATGACCCCGAATACTCCAATTGGGTAAGCTAAACCATAGGCTACGACCGGCGCGCTCTTGAGAAGTTCGATTTTATCCGGAGATAATTTTGAAGAAAGCGAGGAGACCGATTCGATTGTTGCAGCCAGGGCCGGTGTATTGGTTAACGCTCCGCAGAACAGCCCGGCGGTAGCAGGCCCCGATAGTTTCATAACGCCGGAAAGGATAAATGCCAAAGCGGCTCCACCACAAAGCAGCAAGATAGCCAGAATACTTGTGCGCATACCTCGCTTACGGAACGAGGCAAAGAATCCGGGCCCGGCCTGCAAGCCAATGGAGTATACAAATAGCACTAAACCGATGACGTAAATAAACTCGGGAAGCACCAGACGCGAATCAACCGCCCCAAAGGCCATACCGGCGAAAAGCACGGCCGCTACTCCGAGGCTGAATCCGAAAATGCGCAGGTTGCCGATCAGGTAGCCGATACCGATGACTACGAAAAGCAATAGCAATGAATTTCCGGCAAGCAGATCAGTCATGGTAAGCAGCCTTGTCCCTTAGATACGAATTTCAAGCTATGTCATCTCCTGTAAAATTCATCCAGTATTGCCGGGTATAGTAGCAGTTTTCGGAGCATATTGCAATTTAAAAGACCCAATTACGGCGATTGCCAGGTCGTTATCATTCAAGGACTTATAAATCAACCGCCGTCCCGCTTATTAATATATTCAATATATTTTATAATTATTATTAAATATATTAATAATTTATGCAACTTTTATTAATTAATTACATATATTGCATAGGACACTA
>DOTU01000226.1:5256-6164 GCA_003520965.1 Candidatus Zixiibacteriota bacterium | reverse complement strand
AGACCGGCCTCCCCTCCGGCAACCAGGGCTATCATGATGTAACCGGCGTGGGCAATCGATGAATAAGCCAACATGCGCTTGATATTTTTCTGTGAAATAGCGAGGATATTTCCCCAGGTCATGGTAACTATTGCCAATATCCAGAGGACTGTCGTAAATTTGTCGGAGATAACAGGCGAGAAAAGGGAGAATATCCGAAAGAGCGCTGCAAACGCCGCCGCCTTGGGGCCAGATGACATAAATGCAGTTACCGGTGCAATCGAGCCCTCGTAGACATCAGGCACCCACATGTGAAACGGAGCAATAGCGGCTTTGAATCCTAAACCGATCAGAATGAATGCCAATCCGGCACTCGAGAGAACCTGGCTGTAGTTGGCCCCAAATTTCAGCCGCTCGGCAATTTCGATGAGATTTGTGCTGCCATAAGCGCCGAACATAAGAGCGATACCATAAAGTAGGAAACCGGTGGAAAAAGCCCCCATCAGGAAGTATTTCATTGACGCTTCGCGAGAGCGCGGCCTGTCGCGATTTATTCCCGCCAGTACATAGAGCGGAATACTCATCACCTCAAGGCCCAAAAATATCGTGATCAGATCGGTTGACGAGGCCATGACCATCATGCCAAATGTGGAAATAAAAATTAAGACATAGTATTCGCCAAGCCCCTTCATCTCGCGCTTTATATAGTTGGACGAAACAAACACTGTCAGAAGCGTACCCAGGCAGAAGATGATTCGAAAATAAAACGTAAGGTGATCGTTGATAATAATATTGCCAAACCCGAGCCCCAATGATTGGAAATTGCCGAATGTTAACAGCATTGCTCCGATGACACCCACGAAGCTGATGGCGGTCAGAATCGTATTACGGGCTTTATGAATGAAAAGATCCGCTATCAGTAAAACGAA
>DOTU01000226.1:0-4851 GCA_003520965.1 Candidatus Zixiibacteriota bacterium | reverse complement strand
AGATGCTTAACCGTCGGCTCAATCTTCGAAAGAAAAGTCTTGGGATAAATCCCTATCCAAAAGATCATAATCAAAAGTGGAATGGCAATTAACCGCTCTCGCCAATCAATATCGTGAAGCTTACGGTTCTCATCCTTATCAAGTGCTCCATAGAATACCCGTTGCACCATCCAAAGCATATAGACCGCTGCCAGAACTATACCGAGCGTTCCAATAACTGCGTAAGGTATATTTGTTTTAAATGTACCCAGAAGAATCAGAAATTCTCCCACAAAACCATTAGTGCCAGGCAATCCGATTGAGGAAAGCGTCACGATAATAAAAATAGCTGTGAAAACAGGCATAACGTGCGCCAGTCCACCGAAATCGGCAATCAACCTGGTATGACGTCTCTCGTAAATCATTCCTACCAATAAAAAGAGAGCGCCGGTAGAAATGCCATGGTTTATCATTTGCAGGATAGAGCCGCTTACCCCCTGCATGGTTAAGGCAAACATTCCCAGCATGACAAACCCCAAATGCGCCACAGAGGAGTAGGCCACCAGCGATTTGACATCGGTTTGCACCATGGCTACCAGCGCCCCGTAAGTGATTCCGATAAGAGCCAAAACCGATATTATCGGCATATACTGTATTGTCGCTTGTGGGAATAGGGGCAGGCAGAATCTTAAGAAACCGTACGTTCCCATCTTCAGGAGAACGCCTGCTAAGATAATCGATCCGGCAGTCGGGGCTTCGACATGGGCATCAGGGAGCCAGGTGTGGAACGGAAATAGCGGCACCTTAATAGCGAAAGCTAATGCAAATACCAAAAAGAGCCAGGTTTGAAGGCCGGGCGGCACTTGTAAGTTTAAAATCGTTAATAAATCTGTGGTTCGCCCGCCCGGTTCGGGAAAAGTCATTAGATAAAGCTTTATCACGCCGATCAGCATTAATAGCGAACCGAACATGGTGAACAGCACAAATTTTATGGCCGCATAGATCCGTCTTGGCCCGCCCCAAACACCAATGAGGAAGTACATCGGGAAAAGCATCGCCTCCCAAAAGAGGTAGAAGAGGAATAAATCTGTAGCGCAGAAAACACCAAGCATTCCGGTTTCAAGCATCAGCATGGTAATAACGAAACCCTTGACCTTATCCCTAATCGCATTCCAGGCGGAGGCAAGAGCAATAGCTGTCAAAAAAGGCGTTAGTACCACCAACAGAAGGGAGATACCATCAACTCCCAGGCTGAATGTCACCCCAAGCGATCTGATCCAGGGCATGGGGCCGGCCCGAAACTGCATCCCGGTATTGTTGCCATCGAATCCGGTGAAAAGCATAATGGTCAGGACAAAATCCGCAATCGAGACAAGTAGGGCAATCCACTTAAGGGCGTTATGCTGGTTTTTATTGACGAACAAAACAAGCAAAACTCCAATTAGGGGAAGAAAAACTATCCAGGAAAGAAGCGGCATACCTTATTTCTCCTGCGCCACCAGCGTAAGGGCCATTCTACCGGGCTTTCTAATTATAATATTAGCAATAATATCTATGACCCGCCACAATCTGTACGGCATCCAGCCGCTAAAACGGTAAACCTGCAGAAGGGCTAATCCTTTGTTCAGGAATTTCGTGACCTTCTCGATCCTATAGCCGTTGGAAAGAAAAATATCACCTAAGCTGTTCTCATCGAATGAATGCAGGTGAGCATTGATCGGCGTCAATTTGTTGCAGTGAATACACAGGTAAAAGATGATATTCTCCTTATACGGAACTGAGATAAACGCTTTGGCGCCGCTTTTAAGTACATTCCGAAGCTCACAAGCCGCGGTCTGGAGATGCTCAAGGTGTTCGTAAACATCATTAGAGGTTGCAGCGTCAAATGAATCGCTCTTGAATGGGAGATGATAAAGATCGGCTACTATGTAGCCCCCCTCATTCTTCAAATCAAACCTTTGCCGAATTCCGGATAGATTCTTTGCTGAGAGATCAACTGCGCAGACGAAAACCCCCTTGGGCAGAAGCGCTCGACTCACCCAACCTCCGCCTGAGCCGGCATCGATAACCGCCTGTCCCCTTTTAAGCTTCATAGCCCGCGTTAAAAGCCCTATTCGACGACGCTCCTCCTGGTAAATGGTAGGGTTTTCCACAGAGAAGTAGTCGAACGATTCAGCATCCTTTCGGTAGTGTTCGATATGGTTGTGAAGCTGCTTATTCATCATGATTATCTTAAAATTATGAATCCCATCAATAAAATAACTCCGATCACAAAAAACAGAGCATAGTTTCGTACGAGTCCGGTTTGGACAAAACGAAATTTCGAGGAAAACCAGCCCAGCGAACTGGCAATCCCGTTGGCCAGACCATCGATCAAGCGAATATCTGTGATCTTCCAGAAAAAGAGCGCCAGCGATATCAGAGGCTGAACGATGACCATATTATAAAATTCATCTACATAATACTTATGAACGAGTAGATTATAAAGCCCGTTGAAACGCAAGGCCAATTGCTTTGGTCTCTCGGGTTTGGTAATATAGTAACGATAGGCGACCCAAATTCCGGCCCCGGCAGCGACTATTGATGAAAATAGAAGAACATATTCCAAACTATGCAATGGGTGCTCTGATGTCATTATCGGAGTATTCTCATGCGGGAATACTGGCGATAAAAATTTCTCAAACCAATTGCCGCCGCCAAGCGATTTTGGAAGTCCAACATATCCTCCAACAAACGAGAGGACCGCTAGAATAATCAGCGGCACAGTCATTACCCTGGGCGATTCGTGAACATGCCGCTCGGTTTCGGATTCCATCCGGGATGAGCCATAGAATGTCAGAAACATCAAGCGGAACATATAAAATGCAGTCAGCACCGCGGTCAGCATCCCTACGCCCCAGAGGATTGGGCTTCCATGCGGAGATGTAAAAGCTTGAAATAGTATTTCGTCTTTCGAGAAAAAGCCGGAGAAAAACGGAACACCGGAAATCGCCAACGTACCGACCAACATCGTAATAAATGTCACCGGTAGATATTTTCGCAGAGCCCCCATCTTTCTCATATCAAGTTCGCCCGCCAACGCGTGCATGACAGAGCCGGCTCCCATAAATAAAAGTGCTTTGAAGAAAGCATGAGTCATTAAATGAAATATCCCTGATGCAAATGCGCCTACGCCGCAAGCGAGGAACATGTATCCAAGTTGGCTGATTGTCGAATATGCCAGAACACGTTTGATATCATTTTGTACCGTGGCGATAGTGGCCGCAAAAAGTGCGGTGCTTACGCCGATAATAGCCACAACCATCATCGATACCGGCGACAATACATAGAGCGCCGAAAGGCGGCTGACCATATAAACACCAGCCGTCACCATCGTAGCGGCATGAATCAGGGCCGATACGGGCGTTGGGCCTTCCATCGCATCAGGCAGCCACACATAGAGAGGAATTTGAGCCGATTTACCTGTGGCTCCTAAAAAGAATAGCAGCGTAATGACCGTCACTATTCCTGTTCCGGCCAAAATCGCCGGGGCAATATGAATTATCTCGGATAAATTTACCGTGGGATGCCCGGCTTTTTGAAGAGTCCAGTACAAGAGCATTATCCCCAGCGCGAATCCGAAATCGCCGATTCTATTAACGATAAAGGCTTTTTTACCGGCATCGGCGGCGCTCTTTTTATCGAACCAAAAACCGATCAATAAATAACTGCAAAGCCCTACTCCCTCCCACCCGAGATAGAGCAAAATAAAGTTATTAGCCATGACCAGGCAGAGCATCGAGAAAGTGAATAGATTCAGGAATGCGAAATAACGTGAGACTCCGCCGTCACCATGCATATATCCCATCGAATAAACGTGTATCAAGCAACCGACACCGGTTACTACCAGCATCATCACCGCCGAGAGAGGATCGTAGAGAAATGAGATTGAGCTGGTAAATGAACCTGATACTATCCAGGTAAACCATGTTGATTGGATCGATCTCGCCTCAGGCGATAAGCTTGTAAGAAGAAAGAACCCCCATACTGACAGTAAAAACGAGATAAATACGCTTCCCGAACCAATCCAACCAACCACTTTTTCAGGAAGCTTCTTATTGAACAGGCCGTTAATAATAAAACCCAGCAGCGGAAATAACGGAACCAGCCGAACAATATTAGCTATCTGAATGGAAATCGCGTTATCCAATTTTCACCATTTCATTATGTTGACATCATCAACGTTTACTGAGTCTTTCATCCGGTAAATCGATATAATAATCGCCAGCCCCACCGCCGCCTCAGCCGCGGCTACAGTCATTACCAGAAACACCAGCACCTGCCCCGAGGCGGTGGCGGTACCGATATAATCGGCAGCCTTCTCGGCCGGGATATTCTGCAAGAGACGAGATAGGATCTGCCGCATATTACTTGAAAAAGCAATGATAGCCAGATTTACGGCGTTGAGCATTAGCTCTATTCCCATGAATATTATAATAGCGTTGCGCGATTTGAGCACGCCCCAGACCCCGATACTAAAAAGGATGGCCGAAAGAACGATGTAATAACCGAGTGGAACCATTTATTTTTCCTCGCTCTCGGAATCAGTAGTCTGACGGCGTCTGGCAAGCACCACCGCTCCGACAATTGCGGCCAGAAGCAATACTGAGGTTATCTCAAACGGATAAGCATAGCGGGTGAAAAGGGTCCTGGCCACCCAGGACGCGCTGTTGTAATCAACGACTTTCGAAGTGCTATCAGCCGATGCCATAGGAGCCTCGATTTGAATCGCTGGTTTCACGGATGCCGAGAAATCTTTCATAGCCCAGGATGTGATCATTATTCCCTGTATCAGGATCACCGCTACCAGAACAAATGCAAGATATTTTTGTA
>DOTU01000350.1:1541-2803 GCA_003520965.1 Candidatus Zixiibacteriota bacterium | reverse complement strand
AGGTCTTTGAGCGAGTTGCTCGCCATTCCATTTGGAGATGCTAAAAGGCTTTTTAGCAGAGTTTCGGATTTGGAACCTTTTTTCAGTTTTGCCTGGAGCGCATTTTCGGAAGCTTTTATCCAGCGCTCTTTGCCCCGCAGCGAGGTGGTGTCCGTTCCCTTAAATGGTGAGACTGTGAGGGCCCCGATCTGTACAAGCTCTTCAACCTGGCTGCGTGCGATGCTGGAAAAGTGCCTCAAATCACCATAAGACCATCGTCCAGGATTATCCGAGACTTGCGCTAGAAATTTATCGATACTTAAATCAGGTTTATCAGAACACACCGAAACGCCGGGATAAAAATAGAGCTTTCTTCTTTGCATTGTCCCCGGCGGAAGAGCCGCCTTGAGAACCATTCCCGGAGTAGTTATATATTGCCTGGCGATAAACTCGACAAGTTTCAAAATCTCACCTGATATGGCTAACTCCGGATCTCCCAGGCCGATTATATCTTTAATATTTCCTTTAATGGGATCGGGACTTTCCAGAAGCTCAAGTATCACCCCCACAGTCGCGCTATTGCGGAATGGGACTACTACCAGCATCCCGGATGAGATTCGTGCCTCCAACTCCGACGGTACCCGGTAGGTGAAGAATTCGCTTTGAGGAAATGGTAATGCTACTTTGGCAAACATACTTTTATCGAATTAAAGATCAAAAAGCAGCCTCCCCGAAAGCCATCGGGAAGACTGCCTTAAATTGGGTTCAACATTGGGCCTATTGGCCTTGTTTGCATTCCTCAAATTTTTTATTAGCTGCCAGGGCCTGCTCTTTTAGGCCCTTTCTCAGTAGAGCCTGCGACAGCAGATCCCAACCAACGCAATCTTTCGGATTTGCGATGGTAAAAGTGTTCAGATGGGTGATAGCATCATCAAGCTTATTATTTGTAATGAGAACCACGTTGAGATTAATCATGGTGTTAGGATCATCAGGGCAAAGCTCGGCAGCCCGACTAAAAGCTTGTTCGGCATCATCGAGCTTCTGCATCTTTTGGAAATAGATTACTCCCAGGTTAAACCAGATATTACATTGATCCGGTTTCTTCTCGAGCGCGGCATTGTAATACTTAACCGCATCCTCATAGCGGCCGGCTTGATCGGCGATCTCCCCACGGCGAACCAGGGCTTCCATGTTGGATGGGTCTTTTTCCAGAACCTGGGCGCACAAAGAATCAACCATTTCAGATTCGCCAAGTGCTGCAGCCATACGAACCAGGTTGCCCA
>DOTU01000350.1:0-1134 GCA_003520965.1 Candidatus Zixiibacteriota bacterium | reverse complement strand
AATTTATTCTTTGCTGTTTCATAGATGCCGTAAGTGGCCGCTAATAACACCGAATCCCCAAAAATTATCTTAGCTTCTTCCAGCTGACCGGCTGTAGCCTTATCCACAGATTGGGCAAAAAGACCTTCGGCCCCGGCATTATCTCGAATCCTCAGGCTGGCTTTGGTTTGATTAAAATACTTCGTAGCCGAATCAGCTTGCCCGGCGCTTTGGTACTCCAAAGCTTTTTCGAAATACTCATTGGCCGCTTTTTCCATTACCGGAACTTCGTTCATGCTCGAATCGGCAGAACCAGCCACAGCATACCAGGCGTCATCGCGAAGCTTGTCTGATTCAATTTTCAACTTTGGATCAAGGCTATCGGCGGCATTCAAATGAGCCGCCATCTGTAGATAATCACCCTTTTCCTTGTAAACTCTACCCAGATAAAAATGCGCCTGGGAGTTGCCAGGATTAACCTGTAAAGCCTTGTTAAAATCAACTATGGCTTTATCCCAATTTCTGGCGTTCATGGAAATTTTGCCTGATGTGACAAACTTATCAGCGCAGCCAAATACCACCAGCATCAAAAGCGCCAATATCAAGGCTATCCATCCTCTTCTCATCGTTCCTCCAAATTAATATGTATTAATATATGATAGCGTATATGTAAGCGTGTTTTCGCCATTGCTCTTAACTGGAACCTGAAATTCCAC
The DNA here is from genome assembly GCA_003520965.1 of Candidatus Zixiibacteriota bacterium. Lineage (GTDB taxonomy): Bacteria > Zixibacteria > MSB-5A5 > UBA10806 > UBA10806 > UBA10806. The sequence continues at coordinate 439 of DOTU01000350.1, read as the reverse complement.
TTTGTAAGCGCTGACTTTCTTGTGTTCTAAATTGGAATCGGTGATATGCCACTCCCACCATCCGGGCATCGGTTCCACTACGGTTATCACGACATCCGTATCTTTATGATTTTTAAGCTTAATCTCATAGGTCTCTTCTTTATGATAGGGACCCAAATCCTTCGTGTTTATTTTATTTCGTTCGCAGGTGATATCAAATACCTCGCCCAAAAATACACGGACCTTCTCATCCTTGGGCGTGTGATCGATCAGATCCTCGCCGATAAACTGGAGCTCGCCCTGGCTATCGGCTTTGTAGGTGCGAAGCTTTCCCTTCGGCAGCGGCATACCCAGCCCGCTTTCCTTGGAATTGGTGAACTCGAGATTGACTTTTATTTTCGGTTTGTTATCTGCCCCTCCCCACCATGAGTTTTTGCCTTCAACAACATAAACCTTGGCT
>DOTU01000106.1 GCA_003520965.1 Candidatus Zixiibacteriota bacterium | reverse complement strand
GTCATGGTTGATTCGTCAGCGCAAAGCCTGGGGCTTGCTAATAAAAATATCGGGGTCAACGGATTGGATCTATCGAAAGTTGAATCAATTGAGGGCGATGTTTTCAAAATGCTTCGCGCCTTCCGCGCACAGGAACGGAAATTCGATATGATAATCTTAGACCCGCCAAAATTCGCCCCTACAAAATCTGATCTAAAGCGCGCTCTTTCTGGCTATAAAGATATTAACATGGTAGCCTTAAGTTTACTCAAGCCGGGCGGTATTCTGGCCACATTTTCCTGCTCTGGGGCGGTCGATTCTCAGACACTCCAAACCGTCCTTTTCTGGGCCAGTATCGATATTAAACGTCCGGTTCAAATCCTGAGGACCTTGTCTCAGGGAGCCGATCATCCGCGCCTGGTGAGCTTTCCAGAATCGGAATACCTTAAAGGCTTTATCTGCCGCGTTTTGTAGACCCAATATCATTTTTTGATTTGAATAAATCGCCTAGCAATGGTTATTGTATAACAAAGAATGTCTTAAGGAGGAATCATGACCAATGGAGCAGCAGCGGCAGTGGCCATTGCCAATGCCATTAAAGCATCAGGCGTGGTTGTAAAAGTCGAGAATAAGGATTTTCTATCAATATTGCAGAGAACCCAAAGCCCTTTGGTGGTTGTCGCAGGAAAATCTATCTGGTTATCAAGCCATAAATATCTTACCAGCTACAAAGGCTTGGCATTTTATACTAAATCGCGCGATCCGTTGCATCTACCCGGAGATGTTGAGCTTGTGGCCTGCAAAACAATCTTCATCCCGTCATAGGGATGGCTGCGACTGCGCTTTATAAACATCGGCGCAGGTGGCGAAAGTTATATCGTATTCCTGCCGCGTTTGGACGATGAAATCTTCGAGCATCTTCATCTGATAGTCAAACATCAGCTTGGGATGATTCATCATTGTCACATAGACTGTTTCTTCACCCTCATGCCGATCTATATATTGCCGAAAACCATCCATAAGCATTTTACTGTTAAACCCCTTCGTATCACAGGAGAGGATATACCAGGGATTGCCCGTGACATATCGAAGATTTTGCATAATTAGGGTACGAATATTGGCGAAGCGATTTTGATGTTTGGCGCGAGAGATGGTCGTGCCGCGCATCTGCTTGATAGATATGGCCCGTCGCCAGAGAAAACCGGTCCTTGCCCCCAAGCCGCTTTGGAATGTGGCGATTGGTACTTCTAATAACCCCTCAGCGGCTTCTGATTTTGTGCCTGATTCCGGTGACATTCGCCAGATAGAGCGGGCCGGAACTGAGGTGTAATCGATCTTTACGGTATCGAGTTTAAGTGTCAGAAATTTCGTAACGCTAACATCCATTTTGATACCGCTTTCAAGCAGCATCCTGATAATTTCATTTTCATGCGGCTGAAGCGCCGATCCTGCTGCCCTGAATGCAAAGCAGCTATAATCTGCTTTTACGGGACGAAGAAGCTCATCTAAATAGCTTATCCCGCGGCGCACAAGCGCCCCGGCGGAGTACGGGTTGTTATCAAACGGTAGCTCGTGCAGATACATTTTATTGGTCGATATCAACCACTCCTTATTTTCAAATTTCGAGGCTAACCAGTGCGGATGCAAATGTAGTTGCACGTCGTGGCCGGCTAAAAGCGTATCTTTCATTTGCGACTCAAATGAATCGGCGTACTCATTGAGACCATATTTACGATGCGCCCACACCGAGCAAACATCGGGAAAAAATGTGGTCGGGCAAAAAAGTTTCGCGCATAAATCAAGAACCTGCCTGGTCGGCTCAAAGAGAACCATCTCCGGCGGAAGAAAATTTCGCCCCAGAGAAAGCTCATAGTCGAATGTTATCAGGCAAATTACTTTTCGTGGCACAGCTTACTCAACAATATCACCAGTTTTCGATATCTCTGTTTTGATCCGTTAACCGATCAGGGGTCAGGTACATCGTAACCCCCTTTGCGGCCAGGCGCTTCAATTCGTTGAACAGGTCCACCGATTCCATTAGCCAGGATTTAGCCTCGCCATATTGGAATGGCTTGTAAATGCCTTTTCGATGAAGATGTTCGGTCAGCTTTTCGCATATCCAGGCTCCTTCGGGATAATCGATTCGCGTCCTGGCAATCTCAGGTTCGAAACGACAGATATCTCGCTCAACAACTTTCCCCGAGGTATCGATATAGCGCACGGGAAATGTTGGCGTATGAACCTCGAATGGGAAACCATCCCAGGTGTCCTCCAGATAATGTGCCACTCCCAAACCCTGAGCTATAGGGATTCCAATTCCGATTATCCGCCCTTTGAGCTTGAGCATGCGCCCAACAGGAGAATCTGCGTGACAAACATTTGGATTCAGGGCTTGCCCATCAGTTACATACTCGGCCAGTTTCCCCCACGCGCAAGACGATGAAAACGGGTGCGAGCTACGAACAACCCCCGGCCAGGTGCGAAAAGTTTCGGTGATTTTGCCTGTGAAGGATGGCGAACTGCGCAGATCAAGAAGCTTCCCATGTTTTAATTCTTTTAGCATTACTTCCGCCGAGTTATAGCAGGGCATAATCAGAGTGCCCTCCGGCGTAATGATATCGATTATGCTTTGGATAACAGTCGCCGGGCCGCCATCGACATTACCGATCTTCGATAATGAGGAATGCACCATTACCAGATCGCCGGCTCGAATACCGGATGATAAAAGATCCGAGGTAAGCCTTTCGAGCGTCAACGCCTTCGCTTCCTTGCGATATGCTGCTCGTTGTTTAGAGCGTTTAAGGCGAAACGGTTTTCTTATAGTATTGATGACTCCCTGTGGGATATATCGTTTGCCCCACAGCTTGATTTGGTAGCTGATCTTATTTTTTAACCCCATTAAGTCCACCTGTTTTACATAATATTGACCATACTTCGTTTTAAGACATAAACTTATAACTACCCGATGTCAAGCTCTTATTTGTTAATCAATATTTGTCGCTTATTGCCCGATTTGAAGATTATATTATGATCTGGGTATTATATGCTCAGAGAATAGGATGGTATCCAAATGATTAAAATTCTTCTCTGGTTCATTCTTTTTGTCCTCTCCTGGCCGATAGCGATTCTGGTCTTGATCCTATATCCATTTATCTGGTTGATTCTTCTGCCTTTTCGACTGATTGGCATAACTGTCGGCGGAGTGTTTGAGTTGCTTAAGGCAATCCTCTATCTTCCCGCCAGGCTATTGGGCAGTCGTAAGAGATAACAATTTTGAACTATTAGAATTGAATCGCTCGTTTATCGCTGCTAACTAAATCTCTCCCAAAAATATCCGGTAAAGAGTGGATTGTGGGGAATATTATATATATCCCTTTGTATCATCCATAGTAGATCGCTGTTACAAAACCGTCGGTGAAGCGAGGTCTCGAGGCCGGTGATAATCTTGCGCCCGCATGGATTAATGCGGCAAAGAAGGAGATCAATATGAAATCGTGGATGCGATGCATAATAGGGGCAGCTACTGCAATTGTAATAGCAGCCTCAGCTTTCGGGGGCTCGACCGGAAAAATATCAGGTATTATTACGGATGAAAATTGCAGTCCCATACCCGGGGCATCAATTAAAATCGAGGGGACAACCATGGGCGCCGCAGCCGGAATCGATGGCTCTTATATTATACTCAATGTACCGCCCGGCACTTATGATCTTTGTGCCTACACTGTCGGGTACAACAAGGGAACGATTAAAAATGTGCCGGTTATTGCTGACTCAACCAGTACTGTCAATTTCACTCTTACATCCAGTGTTTTAGAAATAAAACCAATCATAGTTACTGCTCCCATGAAAACAATAGATAGATACCTTACCACCAATAATGCCTCTAAAACAGGCGATCAGATTAGAACAATGCCGGCTGCTAATCTTGGCCAGCTTCTGCAAAGCACGCCTGGTTTCGTCAAGGAGGGCGGCTTACTGCACTCTCGTGGTGGACGACAAGGGGAAATATCCTACCTTGTAGACGGTAATGAAATCAAAGATCCTCTTGGGGGAAATAGCCCAAATATCCGAGCCCTAAGCGATAGATTTAATACGGAAAATTATGATCGCATTTACGAAAATGAATTCTTAGATGTAACCGCTAATCCGCTTTCCACTTTCTCTATCGATGTCGATGCGGCCTCATACAGTAATATCAGGCGTTTCATAAATGATGGCCGTCTGCCACCACCGGATGCGGTCAGGATCGAAGAGATGATAAACTATTTCGCTTACGATTATCCTCAACCTCGCCGCAATCAACCCTTTTCGATAAATGCGGAGGTATCAGATTGCCCCTGGAATGAATTACACAAACTGGTTGTAATCGGTTTACAGGGTAAAGACATAGATACCAAAAATCTGCCCGCGAGCAATCTTGTTTTTCTAATTGATGTTTCCGGCTCAATGGCTTGCCCTAATAAGCTTCCGCTTTTAAAAAACGCCTTCTTTTTACTTGTCGACAAA
>DOTU01000229.1:1198-3723 GCA_003520965.1 Candidatus Zixiibacteriota bacterium | reverse complement strand
ATGGCCGCCGTCGTGGGTGCAGATATTATCGACAGCGTATAATTTCCCTTCGTATCTGGCGATAGCGATGGGGCGTTTTTTTATTTCCGCTGTCATTATTTTGCCTTCGACTATTTCAATTTCATCGCAAACTTTAACGAACTCCTGCACCATTCGTGTCTCCCTCCAGCTTGACTAATATCACGTCACGTAGAATTTTGGCAATATCATCCGGAATCTGACTTAATAGCGATTCCATAAAGCCTGAAACTATCATTCTGACCGCTTCGGTTTCGCCTATTCCTCGGCATTGGAGATAAAATATCTGTTCAGGATCAATCGGCCCCATCGTCGCACCATGTGTACAGCGCACTTGGTCGGTTAATATTTCAAGCTCAGGGATCGATTCTGCCTTGGTTCCCGGGTTCAGGAGCAAGTTACGATTTTCTTGATAGGCCTCGCAATTTACGGTATCCTTTTCGATCTTGATCAAACCGGTATATGCCGACATCGCCTTGTCCTTCAAGACGACTTTGAAATTGAGATTGGAAAACGATTCGCTCGACTTATGGTGTTGCATGGTGTGGTAGTCGAAATGCTGTTTCTCATTTCCGAAAATTGCCCCATACATCTGGCTATTTGCTCCTCGACCGGTAAGGATCGTTCCAGAATTGACTTTCGTAACCAGTCCTCCGACACTTCCAAAAAATGATTTCAGGTTGGTGTTCTGCCCGATCTGGTTTCGCAGAGTCATACAGGTATTAAGATCAGCGGAGAGGCGTTGGATATTTACATATTGTATATTGCTCGAATCGCCCGCGAAAAGCTCAATCGCGTTATTAACCAATGCGCCCTTGCCGAGATAATGACTGGCGTAATCATCGATGATAGTCGCTTGAGCATTTTCTCCTATAACGATTAAAAGACGCTGGATTGTGTTTTTGCCCGTAGGATGACGATGCAGATAGATTGGTTTGTCGATTACTAAATTGGATGGGATATAAAGAAAGAGCCCGTTATTCCACAGCGCCATATTAAGCGCCTCGAATTTTCCAAAATCTGGCCCGATTAATTTTCCTAAGTATTTTTCAGTCAAATCCTGGTTTTCTCGAATCGCCGAATAAAGATCCTTAAAAATAACTCCTGATTTTTCAAGTTTCGGAATCATTTGAGTGATTGTCTTAAGATCGCTCTGGTTGTATCCAAAAGCAGAGTGATCGGGATTCATTTGGCGAAGCTCTTGAGGCAACCGATCGAAAATGATTGGGAGGAGATCAAACTGTTGTTCAGGGTTTTCTATCACAAATTCCGACGGATCGGTATAGCGCCATACATTTGTTGTTCGTTCAGGCGAGGGAGAGGATAGGTAAAATTCCCAGGCTTCATTACGAAGCCGGTAGAGCCAACCTGGTTCACCCATTGCAATTTCCCTGAAAGGCGCGCCTACTGCTGTATCGATCAAAATATTATTATCCAACTGAACCCTCCATCTCAAGTTCGATAAGTCGGTTTAGCTCAACGGCATATTCCATCGGAAGTTCTTTGGTAAACGGTTCAATGAAACCGTTGATGATTAGAAGCCTGGCTTCGTCCGCAGTAAGGCCTCTACTGGTCAGGTAGAAAAGCTGCTCCTCGGCAACTTTGCTGACCCGAGCCTCATGCTCGATTCTGACATCATCGGCATCAATTTCCATCGTAGGATAGGTATCCGATCGCGAGGCTTCATCAATAAGAAGAGCATCGCACTCCACAGAGACTTTGCTTTTAACGGCGCTGGGGTAAACCTTAACAAGTCCTCTATAAGAGGCGCGTCCGCCTGCTTTGGAGATAGACTTTGATGTTATACGTGAGCTGGTATTCGGCGCGACATGTATAACCTTGGCCCCGGCGTCCTGATGCTGATCGTTTCCGGCAAAAGCAATCGATAGAATCTCTCCCTTAGCTCCTTCACCTACCAGATAAACACAAGGGTATTTCATAGTCAGTTTGGAACCGATATTGCCGTCGACCCACTCTACCGTTGCTCTGGCATGGGCCATAGCTCGCTTGGTCACCAGATTAAATACATTATGCGACCAGTTCTGAATCGTGGTGTAGCGAATATAAGAATCATCCAGCGCAATGAGTTCAACAACCGCCGTGTGCAGGGAATTGGTCGTATAGGAGGGCGCCGTACAACCTTCGATATAATGTACGCGGGAACCCTTATCAGCGATAATGAGGGTTCGCTCAAACTGCCCCATATTCTGCGCATTGATCCGAAAATATGCCTGGAGTGGGATTTTAACATCCACCCCCGGCGGCACGTAAATAAACGAACCGCCCGACCAGACCGCCGAGTTGAGCGCCGCGAATTTGTTGTCCATCGACGGGATCACCGTACCGAAATATTTCTGAACGATATCTGGGTACTCGCGAAGACCGCTGTCCATATCGAGGAAGATAATTCCCTGCTTTTCCATATCTTCTTTCAGGGAATGATAGACTACCTCTGAATCATATTGCGCGGATACTCCGGCTAAAAACTTTTTCTCAGCCTCAGGAAT
>DOTU01000229.1:0-879 GCA_003520965.1 Candidatus Zixiibacteriota bacterium | reverse complement strand
CCCTTGTTTTCCTCCGGCCTGATATAGTAGTAGATATCATCGAAATCGATACTATTAAGCAGTGCGGTGTCGCCCCATTTTGGCATCGGTTTGGAGAGGAAGATATTCAGCGCCTCATGCCGATATGTTCGCATCCATTCAGGTTCCTTTTTCAGGCGCGAGATCATTTCCACGACATCGTGGCTCAACCCCTTTGATCCTTTTAATAAAAGATCTTCCGGATCGTGAAACCCGTATTTCGATTCATAGTCATCGCCGATATCGGCGACACCTGGATTTCTATTTAGTAAATCTGCCATTTTATACCTCGATATTCTCTTTCTCCTTCATCCAGTCATATCCCTGAGCCTCAAGTTGCAGCGCCAGATCTGGTCCACCGGAATGAACGATTTGGCCGTTCATCATCACGTGCACCTTATCAGGTTTGACATAGTTGAGTATCCTTTGGTAATGTGTGACTAAAAGGATTGCTTCATCGCCGCTGGTAGCGGCATTGATGCCGCGAGAGACGATCTTTAAAGCATCGATATCCAGCCCGGAATCGGTTTCATCGAGAATAGCCACTCTGGGTTTCAAAATCGACATCTGAAGTATTTCCAGCCGTTTTTTTTCGCCTCCGGAGAAACCGTCATTTAGATATCGTGTGGCAAACTCCTTTTCAACCTCGAGGAGTCTGAATTTATCCATCAGGTCTTTACGAAAAGTACGCAGTGCCGTCTCATCATTTCCGTTTCTCGCCTTTATAGCAGCGCGAAGGAAATTGGCTACAGTCACACCCGGAATTGCCAGCGGATATTGAAATGCCAGAAACAGACCCGCGCGAGAACGCTCGGTAGCATCCATCTCGAGGAGGTTTTTGCCATCGATATAAGCCTCACC
>DOTU01000061.1 GCA_003520965.1 Candidatus Zixiibacteriota bacterium | reverse complement strand
ACTAGTAAAAATCTTTTCATTTATTCCTCCTTAAGGGTTATCTAAAAAACCAATTACATCAATAATTCTATTACGATCTCACCTCCTTCGCGACAATAGCGCGCCTATTTTTTAAAATATTTTCAAATCTATTTAAGCAATGTCATCCTATTTGTAAAGGTCTTATTGGCAGTTTCAAGGCGATAGAAGTAGATCCCTGATGTCGTTGGGGCTCCAAAATCGCTGGTACCATCCCACAAAACCTCATGCGAACCGGCGGTCATCGGGCCATTACCAAGCATTTTAATTTGCCGTCCCAGAAGATCATAGACCGTCAGCTTTACCTGTTGAGCGGATGGAATAGAAAACCTGATGATGGTATTGGCATTAAATGGATTGGGATAATTTTGCGCCAGTTCGTAGGCGACTGGAATTTCGTCGGTATTTTGAATGCCGGTGGCGAAAGAGCCATAATAGCCGGTGCGACGCGGGTTATTGCCAAACATCGGCCAGGGGAAATTTGTGTTCGTAAGATCAACCCTGTAATCGATCACCTCGAGGTTATTGCCGGCCACTTTAACGCCGAATATGATTTCGCAGCGATTATCGGCATCTAAGTCGCACAAATCCGCGGCGCAAGTTATCGGGCCGTTATGGATGGCAGGTATGGGGAAATTGGGCAACGCTTGACCCTGCGAGTTTATGCCATAAATATTTCCATCGAAAGCCCCGACGACAATATCTGGCAAACCATCGCCGTTGATATCGCCCTCAACAGGAGAGGCAGAGATTACTCCCCCGACATGAACCGGGAAACCACCTTGAGGCTGACCATAAGTCCTGAAAGCGTAGAGGTTTGAATTGTTGCAGCCGATAATTATCTCCAGATGTCCGTCGTTATCGATATCGCTGAGGGATGGAGTTGAGGCAATGGCCGCCCCGAGCGTAACCGGCCAGCCGGGCATGGTTGAACTGTTATAATCGAGAGCATAGAGAATTCCGTTGCTTGTTCCAATGATGATATTCAAATGTCCGTCGCCGTCGATATCGGCCACGCTTGGAGTGATTCGAATCGGGCCTCCAAGCTTCCTGGGAAATCCGGCTACCTCGCTCTTATCGGCATTCAGAGCGTGAATAGTGGAATCGATATCGCCGTAGATTATTTCCGGCAGGCCATCGTTGTCGAGATCGGCCAGCGCCGCCGATCCGGAGATATAGCCCGTTCCCTGGAATGGCCAGTTGCCAAAATTCGTCCCGTCACCGTTAAGAACATATATGCTTTTATTGGTATAAACTCCGACAATTATCTCGAGGGTTGAATCGCCATTGATATCTCCCAGGACCGGTGTACTATACATAAGAGTACCACAGTTGCGTGGAAAGCCTGTCAGCGGAGTCCCGTCGGCGCTCCAGGCATAAACATCACCAAAGCGCGACATCCCGACGATTTCAATCGTTCCGTTGTGATCCAGATCACCAGCGGCCGCCCCACCCGATGGCGAGCCGGAAACTGGTTTGGGCCAGCCCGGAGTAATCGAGCCGTTGTTTTCGATGGCATAATAATTATTGTCGTTGGCGCCAATTACTATTTCTTTGCTCCCGTCGGCATCAATATCAAGAACCAGCGGAGGAGAGTCGATCTCACCGTTGATATTTACCGGAAAGCCCAATTGGTCGAGAGTAACATTCACGGTTAAATTGAAGCTGGCGCGATATCCCGGGCTAGCGGTAACATCTAGCGTGAAAGTGTGATCGCCGGCGCCGACACCAGAAATTGCCCGGATATCAAACGGATTGGAAACGTTGTTTCCAGTGCCGCCTGAGCCGGGAATATTACCGAAATCGGCAACCGAATCAATCAAGTTAAACTGCCCATCGGAGTGAAGTGTGCCAACAACGTTTTGAGCATTCGCCCAGATGTTGGAAAAATTTGCGATCCATTTGAATCTATCCAGGGGGCCCAACCTCCCGTCGCCATCATCCTCTATTAAAAATGTAGAATCGCTAACCAATAGAATGCGCGGGAATAGATATCGTCCCACCGCCGCAGCGGCGTTGACTCTACCGGCACCCATCATTCCAACACGATTGGGATTTAAATAATCGATTGTATCCGCGGTTGCCATCAGTCTGGCTTTAACCTGATCTACAGTGAAGGATGGGTTGGCGGCCCGAATCAGACAAACAACACCAGCGGTAATCGGTGAGGCCATCGAAGTACCATCGAGAGATGCGAATGAGTTATGATCCCAGGTAGAGTGAATGCCTTCGCCGGGGGCGCTGACCGTAATCCATGTTCCATAATTGGAAAAACTGGATAAATGGTCGGAAGAGTTAACGGAAGCCACTGCGATTACATGGTTATACCCGGCCGGGTAAAACCTCGTTGATACGCCATCGTTACCCGCAGCTGCGACTACCACCACACCCGCCGCATAGACGGCGTTGATAACATTCTGTTCGGCCTGAGAAAAATAGGAGCTACCCCAGCTTAAGTTGATTACTGTGGCGCCATTATCCGCAGCGTAAGTTATTCCAGTAAACCCGCCATAGATATATTCGGGAGCATTATCCCTCGCACATTTGACAGCCATGATTCGAGCTCCCCAACTTACGGCGGCTCCGCCGGAGCCATTATCGCAGGCCATGCTGGCGCAGCCAGCCACGTGAGTGCCGTGGGTGGGAGTTGGCTCGAAGGGGATATTATCATTCATGGCTATGTCGTAGCCGACAACATCGTCGATATAACCGTTAGCGTCATCATCAATGCCATTAATATCCGCGCTGGTAAACTGGCCGTCGCCATTTAGATCCTCACCCGAATTGATCCACATATTGGGAGCCAACTCAGGATGATCGTAGTAGACTCCGGAATCTACAATACCCAGGATCGGACGGCTGGTTGAATCGCCCCTGATAAAATCCCAAGCCTGGTAAGCCTCGATATTGGTAAGCTGATACCAATTCCCGATCAGGGGGTCGTTGGGAACATAACAAAGGTGATGAATATTATATTGTTCGGCAAACTCAATTTGAGTATCGCCACCGAAAGCAGTTATAGCCGATTCCAGATTGTCGCCATTCCCCACTTTAACAACATACATCCTTTTGACAACATCTCTTAAAAATTCATTCCTAACCGGGGCGGGGTAATACTCCTCGATAGCAGTAATATTCTCTCTTTCGATTAATCGATCGAGCGAGGTGTAGCCGGTGCTTGAAAAACCGCTTTTGGCGATACTAAACGGGGTAAGCGTGACACCATTGTGCACGGAGATGATAAATTCATCTGTCCGGTAATCCTGCCCGGGGATACCCTCGATAGCGGATGCCGAGACAAACGTTATCAATAACAGAAAAAAAACCAGATACAGCTTCATAAAGTGTTTCCTTTATTATTTCCTATTCATTATTAAAAAAGTCATAGGCATAGGACCATTTTGTGAACATCAAGCAGTAAAGTTTGGCTCTGCATCTTATGTCCCCGCAATAGCCGCCCGCACCTAATAAGATTAAAACAGTTCGAGGTGGATTGTCAAGGAAAATACGATTATTTGCGCCTTTTGCCGAGGCGATTAATGCTCATTAATTAAAAAGCTGTTTTGGTCTACAAAAAAAAGCCCCATCCGGGAGATTATACCCGGACAGGGCCAAAAGCTCGGCAGAATTATGGATGTTATTTGAGCATTATCATGCGCTTAACAATAGATCTCCCGTCACTTTCCAACCGATAAAAGTAGATACCGGAAGTAACGTTTGTTCCGGATTCATCGACACCGTTCCAGGTGATGGAGTGCTCTCCGGCCGGAAGGGCACCGGATTGTAAAAGTTTGACTCTCCGCCCCAGAATATCGAAGACCGAAAGAGTCGCAGCACCATCTTTGTTCAAGGCAAACCGGATGGTGGTTGAAGCATTGAACGGATTGGGATAGTTCTGGAAAAGTCCGAAACTGGTAGGCATGGAGTTGTGCTCGTCAACATCCAAGAGTATGGCTTGCGTATTATTTCTCCGGTACTCGTCACGTCCAAAATTGGGCCACTTTAGATCGCCGACCTGGGCCGCAACCCGATAGTCATAAACCATCAGATTGCTTCCGGTCGCTTTGATCGGTACCGCAATCTCCATGCGGCCGTCGCGATCGAGGTCTCCCAAGGCGACAGTGCCAGTTATCTGCCGCGAACTGGTGCCCATGATTGGGAAGTTCGGCAGGGTTGTACCGGTTCGGTCAAAACCGAATAGATTACCGGCGGTATTGCCAACGATGATATCGGGCAGGTGATCTCCGGTGATATCTCCAACAACAGGCGTACCGAATACATTACCGCCAATGGAGCGCGGGAATCCGGCCAGTTCGGTGCCATCCGATTTAAGGACCCTTAAATTGCCGTCAGAAGTACCGAAAACGATCTCAAGCGTGCTGTCGCTATTGAGATCGACAAGAGAAGGTGTGGAGCGGATAGAGACACCGGTGTAAGAAACAGGGAAACCGGCGGCAACCTGGCCGAGGTGATTTATGAGATACACCTTGGCCGGAGCGTTATAGGTTGACACAACGATATCAAGGTGATGGTCACCGTCAACGTCGCCAATAGTTGGGGAGCAATAAATCTGGCCGCCGAGCTGCCGAACAGGGAAACCTGTGACTTCGGTTGTATCGGCATTCCAAACATGCAGAGCGGAGTCAAATCCGGCATAAACTATCTCCTCGAGCCCGTCTTCATCGATATCTGCGGCAGAAGCTGAGGCGTTCCAGTTTCTATAGGCTCGAGTTGGCCAATTGGCAAGATCGGTGCCATCGCTTTTAACAGCATATACTTTAAAATCGGAGAACGATCCGGCGATAATCTCAAGGTTTTGGTCGCCGTTGATATCGGCAAGCAGCGCTCCGGAATTAAAGATTCCGCCCTTGGTAACGGGGAAACCGGTTACTGGTTCGCCATTAGCGTGCCAGGCGTAGAATTTACCGTCTTTGGTAACTTCAACGACTTCATTTGAGCCATTATGATCGATATCACCAATAGCCGGACCGGTTACAGGATTGCCGGTAACGGATTTGGGCCAACCGGGGCTATTGCTGCCGTTCGCCTCAAGAGCATAAACGTTATTATCGTCGGCGCCGAAAAGAAGCTCGTTATCGCCATCTTGATCAAAATCAAAAATGATCGGGCTTGATTCGATATTTCCAGGGATATCCATTGGGAATCCAATTTGATCCATTGAAACCGCGATCATTACCGTGTCATAATTTGAATAAGTCGAATCGGCTGTTATATGAACAATAACCTGTTGAAGGCCGGGCGCGAGGTTGATATGAGCGGTACCCAGAAGTGGGTCAGTCGTATTGGTATCCAGCCCGCCGCGTACAATGGTTCCAAAGGACGCAGTAGAATCGCTAAAATCAAATGCCGTGCTGGTAACAGTGACATTGACGTTATTGGCATCTTCCCAAATATTCTCTAAAACCAGAAACAAGCTGAACGATTCGCCGGGATTAAGCTTGCCGTCGCCATCGTCATTGGTAACGGTAATCATGCTGGTATCGACATTGATTCTGGGAATAGTAGCGGAACCGAGGGCGTTGAAAGCGTTAACGCGCCCGGAGCCAAGCATACCAATATAGCTCGGGTTTTGGGCATTGATGTTATCGGTGGTAGATACGATGGCATCAACGATATTCTGGTTGGTCCAACTTGGATGGGCAGCCCGTAAAAGCGCCGCGATACCGGCGGTGATAGGTGAGGCCATCGAGGTGCCATCCAGGTAATCCATTCCGGTAGCGCCCCACGTAGAATAGATACTGGCACCGGGCGCACTGACGTCCACCCAAGTACCATACGAGGAAAATGACGCTTTTTGATCGCCTGAATTAGTTGCGGCGACTGAAAGAACATTATTATAGCCACCGGGATAAACAATTTGACTGGTCCCATTGTTTCCAGCGGCGGCCACAATGACTACGCCGTAATTATTCCATAAGCCGTTAATGAGATTCTGATTGGACGCGTTATACTGCGATGAACCCCAGGAGCAATTTAGAATCTGAGCGCCATTTTCGGCGGCGTAAGTCAAACCCTGGTAAACGGCGTAAAGGGTATCGTAGCGGGCACCCTTGACGGCCATGACGCGCGCTTTGAAGCCGATTCCGGCACCATTCAGATTATTATCGGTGCACTCAGATGCACATCCAGCCACATGGGTAGCATGTATGGGAGCTTCTTCGCGAGGGTCATTATCGTTACGGCCAAAATCCCAGCCTATAACATCATCGATATAACCATTGGCATCATCGTCTTCGCCATTGATATCACCGGCGTCTTTGATACCGTTATGATTAAGGTCTTCTTGATCGTTAATCCACATATTCGAAGCCAGATCCGGATGAGTGTAATAGATACCGGTATCGACAATGCCGATGATGGCGGTGCGAGTGGTATCGCCGCGGAAAATATCCCAGGCATCATAAGCGTGAATCTTGGTAAGATGCCATTGCGAAGTTCTTTGAGGGTCATTAGGAGTGTAGAACAACACCGGGATATCATAAGCATCAGCAAGCTCGACGTCGGAGCAGGTGCGGAATGCATCGCGCGCCAAAAAAGCATCCTGGCCGGGGGCCAGATGGAAAATGTACATTCTGGAGACTAATTCGCGCAATCCCTGATTTTTAACTATCCCTTGATACCAGGGTTCAATCTCGGTTACATTTTGCTCTACGCAAAGATAGTCTATGGAGCTTACACCTGAAATTGCCTTGCCCCCCGAAACCTTGCCCAACTCCAAGGCAGGCACGCCTGCATGAGTTGTGACAATAAACCGATCTGCATAGTATCGGCTGCCGTCAGGGTATGAGGCAACATTACTATCAGCCGCCAAAAGAGCGGCCGGTAAAATGCATAATAATACCAAAATAACAAATGTCTTCATCAACTGCTCCTATTCGTTTTATTTTAAGATTACTACTATCATCATCCTGGGCTAAATTATCTAACTGGAAATAATTAATACATATCCAATATCAAAAGCAAGCCTAAAACGGCGCCATTTTCTGAATGAGCATTTTCCGTATTTAATATACCAAAATTCGTTAAGAAAATTCCCATAAACACCTTGCGAAACCAAACCGACTGTTTTATCATCCGCTCTATGAAGCGCTTGAACGCCAAAGAGATCTGGGCATTAGCCATTTTCGTCACAGCACTTCTCGTACGCCTAATTTACTTTTTTCAGGTCAAAACTAATTTCCCGGGATGGGATACTCCAACCATAGATCCACTGTATCATGACCTTTGGGCCAAGCAGATTGCCGGAGGCAATATCCTCGGTTCCGGGCCGTTTTTCCGAGCACCGTTTTACGCATACTTTTTAGGCCTTTTATATGCGGCGTTGGGGCCCTCGCTAACGGCCGCCAAGATTATACAACATATTATCGGGGCATTAGGTTGCGTTATTTTATATCTCTTCACCGAAAAGCATTTTGGACGTAAAATCGCGGTCACCGCAGGACTGCTTTCGGCCCTAAGTTGGGTGCTAATATATCATGAAGATGAGCTGTTACTGGATTCGCTTCTGGTGCCGATGAGTATCCTCCTGGTTTGGGTGTTAATTGGCGCGTCTGAGAAGCGGTCTAATAAGGGATTTTTTATATCCGGGCTTATTCTGGGCCTTTCCTGTATAACCCGACCGAATTTTCTGGCACTGCTGCCGGTAATATTAGTTTGGTTAATCTTGATATTTCGGGCTGAGCGGCGACGGGCGCTTCTGGCTTTTATTCCGGTGGTGTTGGGTACGGCGATACTGATTTTCCCGGTAGCCTTGCGAAACCTTGTTGTGGGGCATGACGCGGTTCTGATCGCCTCGCAGGGAGGGATTAACTTTTATATCGGTAATAATCCGCAGGCCGATGGGGCCAGCGCGTCAATTCCGGAGTTTGGCCCCACCTGGCAATATTCTGACGCGGAGTTTCTGGCCAAGAAGGAAAGCGGACGGTTGGGTGAGGATATGAAACAATCGGAGGTATCCTCGTTTTATTACCGGAAGGGACTGAATTTTATTATTGAAAAGCCGGTTGCCTGGTTAGGATTGACAGTAAAGAAGTTTGATTATTTCTGGAACGCCTTTGAAATATCAAATAATCAGGATCTTTATTTTTATCGCCGATTCGCGTCGATAACCAAAATTCTGCCGCCGCT
>DOTU01000059.1:4038-4868 GCA_003520965.1 Candidatus Zixiibacteriota bacterium | reverse complement strand
AAAATATTCTACCCTCAAAATCACCATTTTTCGGAAAATTCTAAAAGCCCATTCTCCTATGAAACCCGAAAAGTAAGCCAAACATACTCCACGCTCTTAAAAGGGCCTGAAAATGGGTTCAAAGTGCATTTCGCGAGGCTTAAAGGGTGAAGGGATGAATGTGCGCACAGTCCCCCTTCAAAAGGTGGCTGTCCTCTTAAGGACCCATCCGGGTCTTCTGGACTCCCCCATGGGAGTCGGCCGGAATGGCTCTCTCTCCCCCTCCGAAGGCGATCTTATTTAGAGGACCTGACGAGAAAGATGAGAACCAACAGGGCATGGACAGGTCCCACCTTGTAAAGGGCATACTGCCTGTATGTTTTCAGGCAGATTGAACTGGTCCCGGGACCCACCCCCTTACAATAGCGTAAGGGGATGATTTGAAAACAGAAGAGTCCGAATCTCTGGTGAAATTTGGGTTGTGGTTTGATTGTGTAGCGGCACAGCTTGCTGTGCCGAACCTTCCACCCAATCCATTTCTCGTGCTGTCAGGTTGCCTGACCTGACAGACAATGTGGACAAAGATGAGTTGATAACGAATAAAAAAATTCGAAAGGATACATTAAGAAAATAACTGTCGCTATTTAAAAAAGGTAACTCGCCAACTCCGATCTGGCTGGCGATGAAGCGCCATTTTGGTATAAAGCTGAAGACCCGCATCGCGGTTAATGAAGGAGACTTCAACTTCCGCTACGTCGCCTTTGCGTGTTTCGGTATTGACGACAATCAAATCTCGAAGCCAACGGCTGCGCACTTCGCCGTTACCCAAAAGAGACTGAATCGTCTTGACT
>DOTU01000059.1:2725-3736 GCA_003520965.1 Candidatus Zixiibacteriota bacterium | reverse complement strand
ATATCCAGAAGCTTCACAACCCGAAGCGAATCCGAGCTTTTGACGGCGTCTATGAACTCAAATACCGTATCTTTGGGGGCGGGTCCGCCCGAGCAGCCGGCGAGTAAAAGAACTATGCATATTAACTTTTTCATACCGAAATGATAGCACTTCACAAGCTCCGCGTGCAAGCAATAAATAATAAGCAAAATAAGGCGAATATTATTTATGTAAACAATTGAAGCTTGACAAGCTTATCTATTGAGAATAGTATTATGTTATGAAAATACAAGGACAAACCTTCAAAGCTTACGATATCCGGGGCATCTATCCCATTGAATTAAATGAGATTACGGCTTATGCCATCGGCCTGGGCACGGCCAATGTACTGAAGGCTAAAAACGCTGTTGTCGGACGAGACATGCGGCTCTCATCAGATAAGCTTTCCGAGGCTATTATCAACGGCCTCCGTGACGGCGGAGCCGATGTCACCGATATCGGCCTTATCTCCACCGACGGATTATATTTCGCGGTTGGTAAATATGAATTCGAATGCGGTGTGATGATCACTGCCTCGCACAATCCGCCTAAATACAACGGTATGAAAGTTTGCGAGAGAAATGCTATTCCGCTCTCCGGCGACGGTAAGCTGGCCGACGTGAAAAAGCTGATCGAAGATGATAAGCTCATCAAATCACCGAAGCGGGGCAGCCTTGTAAAAAAAGATATCCTTCAAGATTACGTAAAACATGCGCTCAGTTTCGTAGATATATCCAGGATCAAACCTTTTAAGATTGTAGTTGATGCTGGAAACGGCATGGCCGGGATCATAATGCCCGAGCTTTTCAAACATCTCAAATGCCAGCTGATTCCTCTTTACTTCGAACTTGATGGCTCATTCCCAAATCATCCCGCCAGTCCTATCGAGCCTGAAAATGTAGCCGATCTTAAGGCCAAAATTAAGGAGACCGGAGCCGACCTCGGAGCGGCTTTTGACGGTGACGCCGACCGCGTATTCCTGATCGATGAAAA
>DOTU01000059.1:0-2407 GCA_003520965.1 Candidatus Zixiibacteriota bacterium | reverse complement strand
AAAAATCCCGGTTCGACAATTCTTTACAATCTTATATGTTCGAAAGCTGTCCCCGAGTTGGTTTCATCGCTTGGCGGCATACCGATTCGCACCAGAGTCGGCCACGCTCTCATCAAACCACTCATGCGCGAACATAACGCCATTTTCGGAGGTGAGCACTCCGGCCATTTCTATTTCCGAGATAACTGGTTTGCCGATTCCGGCCTCATCGCCCTTTTGGTTTGCCTGGAGCTAATCTCCGAGGCCAACATGCCCCTCTCAGCGCAAGTAGCATCGTTCGATCATTATGTCCGCTCCGGCGAGATAAACAGCCAGGTTGCCGATATTTCCGCCAAGCTCCGTGAGATAGAAACTGTTTTCAACGAGGGCAAGATAGACAAGATCGATGGCCTTACTATTGATTTTGGCAACTGGTGGTTTAATATCAGGCCGTCAAATACCGAGCCGTTACTTCGCCTTAATGTCGAGGCTGATAGCCCCGAACTTCTGGAAAATATGACCGCCAAAGTATTGGGCGTGATCAGATCAAAGTGATGAAATTTGAGTTTGATTTTTCTATCTCGATACTGGTTTTAGACTCCGATGAAACCAGCCGCCGCTTGTTGGGCGAAACTCTGGGCGCTTTAGGATTCACAATTCTGCAAGCCGACAGTATGGAAAACGCCTGGAATATACTGGCTCAGCAAAAAGCAGACCTGGTTATGGCTGATGTTTTCCTGCCGGATGGTAATGGGATCGAGTTCATGGCGCGCCTTAAAAAAGAACGGCCCAAGATTCCGATCATCATCTTGACAACCGCAATCGATAATGTCACCAGAGATGAATTGCTGAGAAACGGCGCCGATGGTGTTCTGGCCAAGCCTTTCAGAATCAACTTAATTGAGGAGTTGATCACTTCAACCCTGATGAAATATGATACAGCTTCACTTTCCACTCCTGTTTCAAATCATAAAATACTCGTGGTTGACGACGATGACAACCTGCTGTATTTTTTGCTTGAGGCTATTAAGATCCTTGGTTTCGAAACTATGGTGTGCCGTGATGGTACCTCTGCCAAAGAGGCGCTTTCGAAGGGTAAGTTTGATTTGGTGATCTCCGATTTAATGCTTCCCGATACCAATGGAGTTATCCTTCTCAAAGAGCTAAAAAAGATTGATCCTGCTTTGCCGATTGTAATTGTAGCAGGTTATCCCCAGGTATATTCTCCTCTTATGGCTAAAGCCGATGGCATCGATGGCTATCTTGGCAAACCGTTCCGCATCAATCAACTTGAACAGGTATTATCGAATTTACTCTATCCTCAAAAAACTCCCAAACAACAAACCAACTGATCGTTCCTGTTTTCTTTAATCGCTTTATCCTTTAACAATTTCCTCTCATCGGATGTATGGATTACTATTGACAATTATCGCCGGGTAATAATATAAAGGGCTGTTTATTGACATTCTCTCACCACTTTCAAGGAGACATGCATGGCCTGTAAACCAAAAACTGCCGCCAAAACTAAGAAAACCGCCCCTAAGAAAAAAGTAAAAAAGTAGTATTCGTATCTGCGGCAAAGTCAAATACCAATTATTGCAGGTATAAAACGAAAGGCCGATCGCAGGATCGGCCTTTTTTATGGAGGGGGATAGCCTATGGATATATATTTTACTTAAGCAGGCTCATCCGCCCCATTTTTGCCAGACCATCAACATTAACCCGATAAAAGAAAACTCCGCTGGCTTGCGAGCCTGCATTCCAGGTAACCTGGTGTTCGCCCGCCGCCTGCTGGTCGTCAACTAAAGCGTCAACTTCCTGACCGAGAACGTTAAAGATTTCGATATTAACATGGGCTGTCTGGGGAATCGAGTATTTGATAATAGTCTGCGCATTGAACGGGTTTGGATAATTTGGCGACAATTCAAATTCCTGTGGAGTTGCCGGGGGTGAATCTCCGGTTCCCGATTGTGTTTCCACAAAGATAGTATCCTTCATACTGACATGAATAGCGCAGTGATAAGGAAAGACACCGGAGCCGGTGAAGATATGCATATAAGTCTGATTGGTCGACAGATTTGGGGAACTCCAAAGGCCGTTATCGCTGGTTGAAGTGTGCGGCACGGAATCGAGATTTCGCCAGATGATTGTATCACCCACTATGATATGTCGTCCATGTGGAGTAAAAGCAAAGCTGGATATCGAAACCTGATACGAAGCGGCCATAGCGGTCCGAGTTAATGGTAAAGCTGCCATCATTACGGCTAAGATCACAATAGCCCTTTTCATATTAATCTCCTTGTAAAAAAGCCACAGATTTTTTAAATAAAGTTTTCATTTCAAGATTAGCGGGATTACGCAATCCCGGCCTCATTTCACTTATTTGATGATTATAACTATGAATATCATAATCAGGTTCCGCAAATAC
>DOTU01000001.1 GCA_003520965.1 Candidatus Zixiibacteriota bacterium | reverse complement strand
TCGGTCTTCGGCAAGTAATGCGCTATGAGGGGCAGGCAGCTATGGAGCTTGAGTATATTATCGGAGATATCAAAATAGATGAAAGTTATCCGATCGAGATCATAGATAACGAGGGCGTATATATTATCAATTGGGAACAATTAGTGCGCCATATCATAGAGGAGTATAGAAATAGTCTTGCGTCCGGGCTGATATCGGCTAAATTTCACAACAGCATGGCGGAGATCATGGTTGAGATCGCCAGGAAAGCGGGCCAGGAGAAGGTAGTATTATCGGGCGGTTGTTTTCAGAATAAATATCTTCTGGAACAATGTGTAGAGCGCCTGGATAAAGCGGGCTTTCGCCCCTACTGGCACCAGAGGATTCCCCCCAACGATGGCGGGATTTCGCTGGGGCAGGTCATGGCCGCCATAAGGAGTAAATAAGATGTGTCTGGCAATACCGGGAAAAATTATGGAGATAATCGATAACGATCCGATCATGCGAACCGGTAAGGTTAGCTTTGGGGGAATCGTTAAAGATATCAATTTAGCTTATGTGCCCGAGGCGGGAGTTGACGATTATGTCATTGTTCACGCCGGGTTTGCTATAAGTCAGCTCGACGAGAAAGAGGCCAACGAGGTGTTTGGCTATCTCAAAGAGATTGGCGCGATTGAGGAGCTGCTTGAGCCGTGAAATACTTGGATGAATATCGCGATCAAGCCGCCTGCCAGGAATATGCCCGGGCCATAACGCGCATAACAACGCGCAGTTGGACGATTATGGAAATCTGCGGCGGGCAGACGCATAGTATCGTCAAGTATGGAATCGACGAGCTTCTGCCTGATAAGATTATACTTGTCCACGGCCCCGGCTGCCCGGTTTGCGTAACACCATTGGAGCTTATCGAAAAGGCGATTGAAATCGCGGAGCGGCCCGAGGTTATCTTCTGCTCATTTGGTGATATGCTACGCGTGCCCGGAAGCACCAAAGATTTGCTTTCGGTCAAAGCATCGGGCGGAGACGTAAGAATCGTCTACTCCCCGCTTGACGCTTTAAAGGTCGCGCGAGATAATCCGGATAAGGAAGTGGTTTTCTTCGCGGTTGGTTTCGAGACGACCGCTCCGGCCAACGCTATGGCGGTTTTTCAGGCTAAACAGCAGGATATTAAGAATTTCTCGATCCTCGTTTCGCATGTATTGGTTCCGCCGGCAATTGAGGCTATCCTTTCGGCAGAAGATAATCTGGTTCAGGGTTTTCTTGCTGCCGGGCATGTTTGCGCCGTGATGGGATATACCGAATACGAACCTTTGGCCAAAAAATATAATGTCCCGATTGTAGTCACCGGTTTCGAGCCGCTGGATATACTTCAGGGAATTTATATGACGGTCAAACAGCTCGAGGAAGGGCGCGTTGCAGTCGAAAACCAGTACAGCCGGGCCGTAAAACGCGAGGGAAACGATCCTGCGAAAAATCTAATTACCGAAATATTCGAAGTTGTGCCTCGCAAATGGCGTGGGGTAGGCGAAATTCCTCTCAGCGGCCTGGGGCTTCGGGAGGCCTACCGGGCCTTCGATGCCGAATTGCGTTTCGGTCTCTCCGGAAAAAGTGTCGAGGAACCAGCCGAATGTATCAGTGGAACGATTCTTCGCGGCCTTAAAAAACCGTTCGAATGCCCGGTCTTTGGCACGGTCTGCACGCCGGAGCATCCACTTGGGGCAACGATGGTCTCCTCCGAAGGGGCTTGCGCCGCCTACTACCGTTACCGTAGAATTCAAAATCAGGTGAAATCGTAAAACAGTATGGACTTTTCCTGCCCTCTTCCCATTAATAACTATCCTCAGATCCTCCTGGCACATGGCGGTGGTGGAAAACTGATGCATGAGTTAATCGAAAAGATTTTTATGACATCATTTGCCAACCCTGCCCTTGAAACTCGCCACGATAGCGCTGTGCTAAACCTTGGCAACAGCAGGATTGCATTTACAACCGACTCCTATGTTGTTCATCCCATCTTTTTCCCTGGTGGCGATATCGGCACCCTGGCGATTAACGGGACAGTTAACGATCTGGCCATGTCGGGAGCGCGCCCGCTCTATCTATCTGCGGGATTTATCATCGAGGAAGGTCTTCCCACAGAAACCCTTTGGCGGGTGGCGCAATCAATGAGGCATGCGGCGGATGCCGCCGGAGTTAGCCTGGTAACCGGCGACACAAAGGTGGTCGACCGCGGTAAGGGCGATGGTCTATTTATCAATACCGCCGGAATCGGGATCGTAGAGCACAACCTGACGATAGCCCCTTCGAGTGTTGCGCTCGGCGATCTTATCATAATAAATGGCGATGTCGGGCGGCATGGAATCGCAATCATGGCCGCTCGCGAGGGTCTCGCGTTTGAAAGCGAAATCGAAAGCGACTGCGCTCCGCTCAACGGTATAGTTTTGAAGCTAATTAATTCCGGTTTAAGGGTACACTGCCTGCGAGACCTCACTCGCGGTGGCCTGGCCACCACATTGGTTGAAATCGCCGAGGCCTCTCACCTGCATATCAATATCGATGAAAGAGCGATTCCGGTGCGCGAAGATGTCCAGGGGGCCTGCGAAATAATGGGATTTGATCCAATCTATGTGGCCAACGAGGGGCGTTTTATAGCCTTTGTACCGGAAGCCGAGGCCAAAAAGGTGCTGGATATTCTGGTGTCTGATTTCCAAGGGATGGGTTCCTGTGTTATCGGTCGAGTGGGGGGTGGGGCGCCCGGGCTGGTTACGATGAAAAGTAAAATTGGTGTTAATCGCATAGTCGATATGTTAAGTGGTGAGCAGTTGCCGCGTATCTGCTAAGATAGTTGGAGGTTGAGAATGAGACTGTCCCTGGCCTTTTTCTTTGTTGGTATTTCACTGATACTCACTTCATGCGCCAAGCATCAAGAGGAAGGTGTTATCCGCCAATTTCCGCTCGATGATATGTCGGGGGTAATTTATCAATCGAATATGCAAATAGATAAGAACGTTTCGTCGGATGGCAAGGGCTCGCTTAAAATTGAGGCAGCCCAGCCGATCACGGTACCGATTTTCGAAATAAATGATCTTAAAATCGATAACGCCAAAATATTCTACCAGGCGAAAGTCCGCACCCAAAACGTAATCGGGCAAGTGTATCTGGAAATGCTTTGCCATTTCCCCAATAAAGGCGAGTATTTCTCGCGCAATCAGGCGTCGCTCATAACTGGCACCACCGATTGGACTAATCAAGAAACGCCATTTATCCTTCAAAAAGGTGAAGCCCCTGATATCATCAAGCTTAATCTGGTAATAAACGGAAGCGGTACGGTCTGGATCGATAATATAGTTCTTGCCCGCGGTCCGCTTAATCCTTAAAACTTACGCCGGTTTGAGCGAGCAAAAAAACATAATTACGAAATTGGCATCTCAATCTGATCGCTTTTTTATATCCACATGCAATTTTTTCTATATTCTACGAGATTTTGTTTCAAATAGCCGAATTTTAAGTTCAATACCATAAAATCCCTAACAAAAATGACGATAATGGCAATATGTCGGATTATACCTCATTAGTCACTCCCCGGGAGCCGGGAAACGCAACAGGCTCGGCGCATCAGGATACGACCTCCTTTAAAGCGCAGCACATGTCGCTTTTCAAGCTTGGGATCGAGCGATCCGGCGAAGCGATATTCTTAACTGACATTGGCGGCAAAATCCTCTATGTCAACCCGGCCTTTGAGAAAATTTACGGGTTTACATCAAAGGAGGTCCTTGGTCAGACGCCACGAATATTGAAATCGGGGCAGCTGGCGGCTGATGTTTATGGCGATATTTGGAATCGACTGCTGAACAAGGAAATTGTTTCGGGCGAAATAGTCAACAAAACCAAAGATGGCCGCCTGTTAACAATCGAGAGCTCGGCCAATCCGGTTCTTGACGATAGCGGAAAGATAATTGGCTTTCTGGCAATTCAACGGGATATCACTGATCGCAAGCAGACCGAGGAGGCTTTGCGGAATAGCGAAGAACGATTCAGGGGCATTTTTGAGAATGCTACCATTGGCATTTATAGAACCACTCCCGATGGTTTAGTTTTGATGGCCAATCCGGCACTAATCAGGATGCTTGGATATGGCTCGTTTGAAGAGTTAGCAAAACAGGACCTGGAGTGTGGCGGTTACAACCCTCAATATCCTCGCGCAGTATTTAAAAAAATGATGGATATGATGGGGGTCGTACATGGGCTTGAATCCGCCTGGAAAAAAGCAGATGGCGGCTACGTTCAAGTTTTGGAAAGCGCCCGTACAATCAGGGACAAAAACGGCGAAATCCTCTATTACGAGGGAACGGTTGAGGATATCACCAATCGCAAGAAGGCCGAGGATGCCTTACGCGAAAACGAAGAACGTTTTCGAATGATCTTTGAGACGGGGCCGTTTCCAATGGTTTTGTCAAACACCTCATTAAAATTCGTAAAAGCCAATACCGCGTTCTGTAAAATGCTAGGTTATTCGGAAGATGAAATAGTCAGGCTTACGTTCAAGGACATTACCCATCCCGATTACATCGCTCGAGATTCCGAAGCTGTACAAAAGGTTTGTTCGGGAGAGCTACCGGTTTACAATGCTGAAAAACGATACCTGCGAAAAGACGGCAGTATTGTTTGGGGTTCGGTTACTTTGGGTCGCATTTGCGATAAAGATGGGCAGCTTTCGTATATATTGGCCATGGTTGAGGAGATTAATGAGCGCAAGAAAATCGAAGAGGCGCTGCGTGACTCCGAAGAACGTTATCGGCTACTGATCGAAAATGCCAATGATGCGATTTTTATAACTCAAAATTTCAAAATTATCTACTCAAATAATAAAATTTCCGAAATAAGTGGTTATGGCATGCAAAACATTATCGGTAAGCCGTTTGAACCTTTTATCCATACAGATGACAGGGCAATGGTGTTGGAACACCATCGAGCTCGTATGGCCGGCGAAAAGGTTGAAGGAACCTACCGTTTTCGCGTGCTACATCAAGATGGCAGTATCCGCTGGCTTGAGATAAATGCGGTAAAAGTAGAATGGTATGGAAAGCCAGCAACGCTAAATTTCGGGCGCGATATTACCGCGCGAGTTCGAGCGGATGAGGCCCTGAGGGTCGAAAGCGAGAGGGCACAGAGTTATCTGAATACGGCCGGCGTGATTTTTGTCGCTATTGATTCTGAAGCAAAAATTACTCTTTTAAATAGAAAAGGTTATGAAGTTCTTGGATATAATGAGGGTGAATTAATTGGCAAAGATTGGTTTAGGACATGTATTCCGCCAGAAGAATCTGATCAAGTTAGAGATGTATTTCATAAAATAATCGACGGGGAAATCGAGTTCGTTGAATACCATGAAAATCGAGTATATACCAAAACCGGCGAAAAGCGAATCATTGCCTGGAGGAATACCGCCCTTAAAGATGCTAATGGCAAAATAATAAGCACTCTTAGTTCTGGCGAAGATATAACCGGCCGCAGGCAAGCCGATAGTCAATTACAGGTCGAAAAGGCCTATTTCGAACAGCTTTTTGAATGCGCCCCCGAGGCCGTGGTAGTAGGGAATATCGATGGTAAGATCACTCGCACCAATCCGGAATTCACTCGTATGTTTGGTTATCTACAGGAAGAAACAATTGGAAAATATATCGATGATATCCTGGCCCCCGGAGAACAACGGGCGGAAGCGGCCCAGCTAACCGACAAGGTTGCCGACGGCGATGCTATAAGTTGCGAGGGTATCCGCTACCGCAAAGACGGACAACCTGTGTATGTCTCTATTGTGGGAACACCCATCAACACCTCCGACGGTCAGATTGCCGTTTATGCTATCTATCGCGATATAAGCGAGCAAAAAAGGGCGGAAAGCCTAAACCTCGCCCGTACGCGCTTTCTATCGAAGCTCGTTGGTTTAACCGATGCCAGCGACCTGGCGATCCTGGCCTTCGAACATGTCCGGCATCTGATGCCCGTAGAAGCTGGGGCCCTGGTTGTCTCCCATAATGACGACTCTGAATTTGAGCTTGTTTTCTCGGCCGATACTGAAGAGGACGGACAGCTTTCGGTCATGACTAACCGTGGTTTTATTAAAATGGATTCCAGCTCCACAACCGAGCAGGTGTTTAAACAAGGACTGAAGCAGATAAAGCATCGAACGGAAGAAGAAGCGCACAGCGTTATTCCCTTTAATGAAGGTATGCCGGCTTATAATTTAAGGGCGTCGCGTTCTCTGGCATATTTCCCTCTGATTGTACACGGCCGTACTCTTGGCGTATTCAGTTTCCTGAGCTATAGCGCTGATGTCTTTACCGAGGCCCGGGTTGCCCTCCTTGAGTCGATCACTGCTGATATCGGCCTGGCTCTGACCGCAGTCAAAATGACCGAAGCCTTGAAGGAATCAGAGGAGCAATATCGCAGCCTGATCGAAACCATGCCCAACGGGCTGCTTATTGTCGATAAGAATTTAGTTATTAATTTCGTAAATCCTGCCGCTTGTCAAATTCTGGGATATTCCAAGGAAAAGGCTATCGGACTAAACATAACCAGTATTATCCCTGAAAATGAAATCCCCAAGCTTCTGGAACAATCGCGAAAACGTCAAAGAGGCGAGCCCGGCGAATACGAAGCCACAATAATACGAGGAGATGGTGAACACCGCATCATGTTCGTCGTGGCGGCTCCTCGCCTGGGGAATACCGGTGAGATAACAGGCGCTATCGCCCTTTTCAGCGATATCACCGAAACTAAGAATCTTGAAGAGGAAAGGCTGGAGCTTCGAGAGAAACTAAGCCGCGCCCAACGGATGGAATCGCTGGGGGTTTTGGCCGGCGGAGTAGCGCATGATCTCAATAATATACTTGGGCCGCTGGTGGCTTACCCCGAGCTAATCAGGATGAAGCTTCCATTGGATAGCCCGGTTGTTAAGCAGGTTTCCAAAATAGAGAGCTCGGCCCAGCGAGCCGCCGAGGTGGTGCAAGATCTTCTAACGATGGCCCGGCGCGGCCGTTATGAGATGAAGCCGACAAGCATCAACATGGTTGTCGAAAGCTATCTGCAATCACCGGATTTCTTCGAACTAAAGCCACGTTTTCCCAATGTGCTATTAGATCTAAAACTTGATCCGCAAAACCGATTGGTCTATGGCTCGACCACTCATCTCTATAAAGTAATCATGAATCTGGTCCTCAACGCCATGGATGCCATGCCGCACGGAGGAGAATTAAGCATTAAAACTGAATTTCGCCAGATCGATAAACTCATTGGTGGCTATGACAATATTGATGCCGGAGAATATGCTATCCTGACCGTTAGCGATACGGGGGTTGGAATCGCTACCAAAGATTACAAGCGACTCTTTGAGCCGTTCTATACGAAAAAAGAGATGGGCAGAAGCGGCAGCGGCCTGGGGCTGGCGATAGTATACGGCGTTATCAAAGATCATAATGGTTACATTGATGTTCGCAGCGAGCCGGAGAAGGGCAGCGAATTTATCATCTATATCCCAACCACTCACGATACGGTAACGGGCGAGGAGCATGAGCCGATTTCAATCACGGGAAATGAGCGGATTTTGATAGTCGATGACGTCCCCGAGCAACGCGAGTTAGCGGTTACGATCCTGGGGACCCTGGGGTATAAAGCAGAGTGCGTTCCCGAAGGTCATGCGGCAGTTAAGTATTTGGAACGTAATTCCGTTGATGTTGTGGTGCTGGATATGATCATGGAACCGGACTTTGATGGCCTGGACACATACCGCGCGATCTTGGAGACCCATCCGGGGCAAAAAGCAATAATCACCAGCGGCTATTCGGAAACCGAAAGAGTGAAAGAGGCTGAGAGGCTCGGCGTGGGTAAGTATATCAGAAAGCCCTACACTATGCAGAAATTAGGAAAAGCAATTCGGGAAGTGCTGGACGCGCCAGAGACAGTACACGCTTAATATTATCTAAGGTACCCTTCGGAAGCCCAACTCAATCACTACGGCTATATCGTATAAATCTCTTTTCCGAAACCAGGATTCTTTCTAATATATTTATTTTGCGATATTCTCCTAAGCAAGAATTTCCTTTTCCAGAATCAAAATCGGAGCCTCGGCGGGAACGCCAAGCCTAAATGGAAGCCAGTGGCCCATCCCTCCAGAGGTGTACATAGTTGTTTTCCCGCGATGGTATGTGCCCCAAAGGTATTTTTCAGGAAATAGAGGTTCAAAAACCGACCTGCCGCCCAATCCCACCTGCCCGCCATGAGTATGGCCGGAGAGAACCAGATCGATCCCCTTTTGAACGGAGTAGTTGAATCCCTCGGGCCGATGACACATCAATAGCTTAAAGGAATCGGCCGGCGCTTCTCCCAGGGTATGCTCAATGGTGTTTTCCAGAAACTGAGTGTAGTCTCGGCGAAGCGTTCGCGGATCGTCGGCGCCACCCAGCGTAACCTTTGCCCCGCCAACGTTAATATTAATATGCTGATTAATAAGCATTGGAAAAGGAGCTGTCTTGAAAATCTTCATAACTTCCATTATACCGCGATAATATTCGTGGTTGCCCACGCTGGCATAGGTGCCGAAACGAGGCGAAAGAGTGCTTATTATCTTTAAGGCCTCGGGTAGAATATTTAGATCATCTGAAATATCGCCGGTGACCAGAGCCAAATCGGGCTGATGAGTTTTAATTTTTTCAACGGCTTCTTGCAAATTATCTAAATTAACATAATATCCCAGATGTAAATCTGAAAGGTGAGCAATCTTAAATCCCTCAAGTTGCGTTGGAAGGAAGGATATAGGTATTTTTCTGGTTGGGATTTGTATTGGGGCATAAGAGTCGGCTACTCCGGCCAGGCTGGAGGAGACAGCTGCCGCCGGGAAAACCGCCGCGGCCAGCTTCACAAATCGTCTGCGACCGCCGGAGAATTGCATACCGTCGCTACGGCGTTTGAAGTAATCGATGACCCGGATAATCGAATGTACAGTCCCGGAGAAAGGAAGTGAGATTAAAAGCGATATCTCTATAATAAAGAGAGCTGGCGTAACGATTGCCCCTATTTGAGTTAGGGGGTGCCAGCCCTTCAGATGGCCAAGCGCCCAAATTGTGGCTGAGCCGATAGAGATAATCGGGAGTAAAATTGCAGGAATGCGGACCGACTTTAGCTTCCACCAGGCAGGGTGCAGGCCCCACAGAAGCAGTATATTTATTATCCCCAGGGCAGATATTAAGGCTGAAGCCGCGATTACCAGATTAACAAGGCGCATTAATTTATCCTGCAATCATCCAGACACACATATTGGGAATTCAACGGCTCCTACAGTGGCATGTCTAGGCTTTCTTTTTCGCATCAAGTATCAATTATATTCGTATCTATCATAAATGAAAGGTTTTATTTGTTTTTGGGGCCTACTTTTTATAAATTTAATAATCCTGGGATAAATCTTAGACAGGCTTGTTAGGAAGGGATAAAAAATGCCAGAAAAACCGCTTGATGAACTTTACCGAAATCTACGCGAGATCGCCGCTATCAGATCCTGCGAGTCGCTGCTTGATTGGGACGAGAGAACATATATGCCGCACAACGGCTCGGAGCACCGCGGCAACCAGATGGCCACCCTCGCCGGAATTGTGCACGAAAGATTCGTTTCGCCCAGAATTGGAGAACTATTAGATACGCTTATTGCCGAGAGA
>DOTU01000117.1:2041-5407 GCA_003520965.1 Candidatus Zixiibacteriota bacterium | reverse complement strand
TGAGGATAGAATGAAAAGAGCCTTTTTATTGATATTAATATTATATTGCTCGTCAGTCCTGGCACAGGCCCCCGCTAATCTGGGGCAGGCCAAATCCGTCGCTAATCAATCGAACAAACCGATTCTCCTTGAATTTTTCCAGCCCGACTGTGAATTCTGCCAGTTGGCCGCTCAAGACTTTGCCAACAATGATACGATCAAAACGCTTTTAAAGTCCGTTGTATATTATCCTATGGATGTCAATTTAGCGGAGGGAGAGAGCCTTAGCACATCGTACTATGTGGAAAATACATTCCCTGTCTTTGCGCTTTGCGACAGCGCCGGGGAGATCATTTCTCACTGGACTGGATATATCAACGTATCGCTTTTTGAACGATCGCTAAAAGAAGCCCTTTCAAATCCGATCACCATAAAATCCCGATACGAAATGCTGGGCAGTTCGCCGACGCCGGATAATATTATCACTCTGGCCAAATATAATAATGAAATCGGAGAGAACGTTAAGGCCGCCGAGTTGTACCGACGGGCCGAGGGATTTCAGAAAGGCTCGGATTATCTTTTCAAAATTTTCGAAAACATGGCCGATGCTACCTGGAAAGGGAAAAGCAGTTTCAAGCAGTTTTTGCAGTCGGCTGATGATGTTCTCGCAGCTAAATCCGGAAACATCACCAACGTTACCGGGGTTGGCATTATCGTCACCAGGGTCGCCCGAAAAGTTGGTCGAACTGATGAAATCGATAAATACCTGCAACCCGGTATTGATATCACCGGCAACAAGGAAGACAAAAGATCCAAAGACTTACATACGACCTTAATTGCCGATCAAGCTTTGTACGTGAAAAAAGATACCGCGGGGGCCATATCCATTAAAAAAGAATCACTGGGGTCCGATTGGGAAAATATTCCTCAAAAATTTTACAGCTTTGCCAAATGGTGCCTTGAGCGAAATATCGATCTGGACGAGGCGGAGAATTTTGCCAGCAAAGCAATTGAAGGATCCACAGAGGGAAAATTTCGGGCCTCGATCCTGGTAACCCTGGCCGATATCTACAAAGCCCGCGGTAAGAACACCGAGGCGATCAATACTATGGAATTGGCGATACTGCAGGATCCGCAAAATAGCTATTATAAAACGAAGCTGACGGAGATACAAACAAAGCAGGGCGTTAAGTAGTGAAATAGATTAACAAGTGAAATCGTAAAACCATCATTACATAAATGGTTTTATTGAATAGAACAAACGGAGAGCAATAAAAATGAGATTCAAATATTGGATTGGTATCTCGGTGCTTAGCTTAATGGCCTTCATTAGCTGTTCCGATTCAACGAAGCCTGCGGGGCCCGGAAGGTTGCGCCTGTTTTTGACCGACTCACCGGCTGCCTACGATCAGGTAAATATCGTAGTAACCAGGGTTGACGTGCACCTGGCGGACTCGGATTCGTTGAGCGGTTGGACCACGGTTAATGATGATTCGTCAACTTACAATTTGCTTACGCTGCGAAACGGCGCTAATGCCCTTTTGGGAGATACAACGCTTACTGCCGGCAAATACACTCAGGTTCGGTTATATGTTGGGGAAGGAAGTAATGTAGTAGTTGACGGAGTTACTCATCCGCTCGATATCTCTGCCAATAACACCGTTATGTTAAACCACAATTTAGATATCGCACCAGCGATGGTCTATTTGCTCATCCTTGATTTTGACGCTGCCCGATCCATCGTTAAAACCGGTGTTGGAGAATACAAACTTATGCCCGTAATCCGGATCGCGAATCTTGATTCCGTTGGTTCAATTTCCGGAATAGTTACGCCTGTTGAAGCCCGGGCCGAGGTTGCCACGCTGGTGGGAACGGATACGATAACGGCTTTCTGCGATACGACAACCGGTGTATTCAGGTTGCCAATCATACCCGCGGGGACGTATAGACTTAATATCGCTTCAACAAACTTAAGTTATAGCGATTCAACGATTACAGGGGTCGCGGTTGTTAGAGGGTATAATACCAATATTGGCACTGTAGTTTTAAGACAGTTGCCGTAAAGTTATTTAGCCCGCTTGCCCTTCTCAATTGCCTTGAGAGCTTTGACGTAAATATTTTTTACGCCGTTATTCTCTTCTATCTCGATAATTTTTGCGAAAAGCCCAAGCAACTTTTTTTGAGATTCTAAATTATATTTGGCGATCTCGGTCAGCCCTTTGGCGGCACTCCACCTTACCACAGTGCCTTCATCTTCAGTATTCTTTATCAAGGCCGGGATTGCCTTGGACGCCCTCTCCGGAAACAATCCGGCGGTATTACAAACTACCGTGGCCGCTTCCCACTTTACCCGAGGGGCTTTATCGTTTATCTGAGCAATGACAAATTCGAGGCAGCAGTCGGCGAATTTCGGGCCTTCTTTGGTAATTTCGGAGATCGCCTCGATACAAAGCCCTCTATCTGCAATAGGGGCGTTCGGGAAATATGCAATTAGATCGTTTATAAGCGCCTTATTGCTTTTGAGCGCGGCGGTCAGAAGCGCTGTTTTCTCCTTGGGTTTGTTTTTAGATTTTACGATTTCGATAAATCCTGACATACTATCCTCAATTGCCAGTATTTGACTGCCTATTTTTTTGGATATCCCACGGATTGAGCCAGTATTATATGCTGATTTGCCCGAAGATTCATTGCCTTTTCCAGTTCGGGACGTTTGATTGAGCCGCGCACAACTGTTCCCAATCCCTCGCAGGCGCAGAAGAGATACACATTTTCGGCCATGAAAGCAGCATCCGCATAAGCATATGGGGTTTTCTCGTCTTCTGATGAACCGCTCATCTTATCGTAATCGGCGACATATACAATGTTAAGGGGTACATCCTTAACAAAATCCTGCATACCCGTTTTTTCGCGGATATCGGCGGGGAGGAGATGCTGCAACGTATGTTTGGTAGGATTATACAGATATAGACCATTGGCGGTGGCCAGATATAGATCGATCTCCTGCTTGTTCATAGCCGACGGAGCAGTGCGCTTTCCCTCACCGGTCCGATTAACGCCGCAGGCAGCCCAGACGAGATTGGAAAGCACCGGAAGAGATAGCGTATCGGTACTGAAGTCGCGAGTAGAATGACGATCTTGGAGAGCCTGCATTAACGGCTTTCCTCCGGACGTATCGGGGGCGGGAAGCTGTATTGGCTTAAGCTCTTGAGCCGTCACAATCACCGCCGAAGCTAAAAGAAATATCGTGCCCAAAATAATATAACGCATTAGAGATTCTCCTTTCAAAACGCCGTACAAATTCACACAAATTAACGTGCAAAAGCATTATTCTTTCCCGGTTGAGTTCTTTAAACCATTTTCAAATAACATATCAAAGTAATCAGAAGC
>DOTU01000117.1:0-1663 GCA_003520965.1 Candidatus Zixiibacteriota bacterium | reverse complement strand
AGCCCGTGTATAAGGAATCAACCCTCCGGCATCGATTATCGCCTGGCGAGCTTTGGGCAGTGATACGACTTTAAACTTCTTACCGGTGGTGGCATTCTTCAAATACTCGCCTTCGAGCTCAAGCTGATCGCCCTCGCTGGCCTCGATATCGGGACAGATGACCATACTGAGACCGAGATTGATCGCATTCTGTAAAAAGATCCTCGAAAAATGAATGGCGACAATGGTCAGATCGTACCCTTTCAGGCATGACGCCGCCTGCTCGCGCGATGAGCCGCAGCCAAAATTTTGCCCGGCAACGATGATGCTTCCTTTTGGAACTTCACCGTTCTTAAGCTTTTTGTTGAAATCAGCTTGATCGGCAAAAGCATATTGCGGAGTTTCGGTCGGAAGAACCGTGGCCATAAATCTTCCGGGATAGATAATATCGGTAGAGATATCATCTCCAACTTTTAATACGACTTTTCCCATTTTAACGACCTCCCGTTCTTGGGTCGGAAATTACACCATTGATGGCGCTGGCGGCAGCGGTTTCAGGCGAGCAGAGGAAAACCTCGGCGTTAGGATTTCCCATGCGACCTTTGAAATTACGATTTGTTGTGGCCAGTGCCGTTTCCTGATCGGCTAATGCTCCCTGATGTACTCCAAGGCAGGGACCGCATCCGGGATTACAAACCACCGCTCCGGCTTGAGCTAATGTGGCTATATACCCTTTATCCAGCGCCTCACGGTAGATGCGCCAGGAGGCCGGGAAGATTAGCATTCTGGTGCCCTGGGCAACCTTTTTACCTTTTAAAATCCTGGCAGCCGCTTCGAGATCGTCAAGCCGACCGTTGGTACAGGAACCGATCACAATCTGATGAATCTTTTTGCCCTTCACATCCTCTACCGGCTTGATATTATCGACAGTATGCGGACAGGCGATCTGCGGGCCGAGCGTGGTGACGTTGATTTCAAGCACCTGCTCATATTCGGCATCCTTATCCGGCCCATAGATATCAAGATTATCCGTAACACCAGCCACATTGCGAAGATAGTTTTCTGTTTCGGCGTCGGGCGGCACGATGCCGCTGGTGGCGCCAGCCTCGACCGACATGTTGCAGATAGTTAGCCTGCCAGACGTTGACATATTCTTGATAGTGTCACCGTGAAATTCGAGCACCTTAAAATTGGCCCCCTCGGCAGTAAGCTTGCCGATAATGTGAAGGATTAAATCCTTCGGACCAACGAACGGATTGAATTTGCCCACGATATTGACTTTGATAGTATGAGGTACTTCGACATTCAGGATATTCCCCAGCGTCCAGACTGAAGCCATCTCGGTAGCGCCAATACCGAAAGCGAAGGCGCCCAGCGCGCCGTGGCTGGTGGTATGGCTGTCTGTGCCGACCACTACAAAACCCGGCCTGACATAGCCGTACTCGGGAAGTATCTGATGACAAATTCCGCCTTCATCGCCGCGGATATCGTGAAATTTTTTAATCCCCTGCTTGGCGATAAACTCGCGCAGCTTTTTCTGATTGTTGGCGGTTTTGGAGCTTTCGGCCGGGACCCGATGATCGAGTATGATGGCAATCCGATCCGGATTCCAGACCTTGGCTTCGCGACCGGTATCCTTGTAAATCTCGTTGAACTGATTTATCACCAGCGCGCCGTTTTCGTG
>DOTU01000342.1 GCA_003520965.1 Candidatus Zixiibacteriota bacterium | reverse complement strand
ACCGGTTGGGGAAGCATCAGGGGTTTGGTAGAGCTAACAGGCGGGGGCGGTCATAACGAAGGCGTAGTAATAAGTTCCTCAAGCGGACAGAAACGGACAACCGGGGATGATGGCTCTTTCTGGCTGCGCAACGTACCGTTGGGGACAGTCTCAATATCGGCTCAAGCCGAAGGTTATTTCCCGGCTTATATCGATAGCGTGGAGGTAGTTGCCAATCAGGCGGCAATTTTACCTGAGATCGGATTAGACCCATGTCCAGCTCCGGAGAGCCTCCTGGCCACAGATAACCTCTCGGGGACAATAAATGTAAGATGGAGAGCAGTCTCGGATCCCCGTCATACGGGCTACAATGTTTATCGGAGTCGATTTGCGACAGGCGGGTTTGCTAAACTAAATTCTACTCCTATAGTTGGAACAACCTATACCGACAGCGCTGTTCCGGATAGTTCAATTTACTTCTATTACGTCACCGCTCTATATTCGGATTCTATCTGGAGCGGGGAGTCGTTCCCCTCAGGAGTTGATAGCGGGCGGATGCTGGCAACCGGAATCGCGGGCGAGGAAAGTCAGTTACCTGATGCTTTCTTCTTATCTCAGAACTATCCCAACCCGTTCAACCCCACAACTGTTATCTCCTATGGGCTACCGCAGGATAGCCGAGTGAAAGTTGAAATCTACAATTTACTGGGCCAAAAGATTAAAACTCTGGTGAATGGGCTCGAAAAAGCGGGTTATAAGAGCCTCATTTGGGATGGCAAAGATACGGCGGGCAAAGCTGTCTCGTCAGGAGTGTACTTCTATCGAATTGACGCGGGAAGTTTCCAAGCCTCTAAAAAGATGATGATGCTTAAATAGATTCATCGCAAATAGCAGACGAAGGCGACATCGAACCGGTGTCGCCTTTTTATTTGAAGATAAAATATTCTTTCTAGCAATTGTAGCTTTCACGCTGCGCCGCGGGTCCCGCGGCCCATTTGGGCATGAAATCCGATTGGGGCTCGTCGAATAAAATCGCGACAGGTTATGGCTATCTTGCAGCCCCAATCGGCTTTCTTCTTTTGACCTTTGGTCAAAAGGCGGGACCCGCGGCGCAGTAGATTATCTCCATTTCCAGAAATGATCTATTACTCGAGTATTATCTTTAAGCTGGTGGCTGTATTTAAGAGCGTTGTAGAGATAGTCTTTGGCAACGGCTACGGCGTCTCTAAGAGTAGTTCCTTTGGCCATCTCGGCGGCAATACCGGCAGAGAAAACGCAGCCGGAACCGTGGTTATTGACACCCTGAATAAGGTCGCGATGGTAAACCGTGAGACCGTCGCTATCGAAAAGCACGTCATTTGCGCTATCGGAAAGGTGGCCGCCCTTGGCCAGGACTGGTACGTTATATTTCCGAAACAGATTTTCCGCAGCGGCTTTCAGATCATCCAAATTGGATAGCTTATCACCAGTTAAAAATTCTGCCTCGGGCAAATTGGGAGTGATGACTGCCGCCAGGGGAAATAGCCTTGTCTCCAATGCCGAGATAGCGGAGTCCTGAATTAACTTGCTGCCTGATGTGGAAGCAAAAACCGGATCGATGACCAGGGGAATATGTTTGTATACTGAATATGTATCTGCTACAATTTCGATAATTTCTCGTGAGAAGAGCATCCCGGTTTTGACTCCTTTGACCGGGAAACCGGAGAGGACTGCCAAAAGTTGCGCTTTGACAATTTCGGGATCGATGGCCTGGATGGCGGTGACCCCATCAAGGTTCTGTGCAGTGATAGCGGTAATAACGCTGGTCCCAAAAACACCCAGAGCCGAAAATGTTTTAAGATCGGCTTGAATGCCGGCGCCACCTCCCGAATCTGAACCAGCTATGGTGAGCGCAACGCAGTTCTTAATCATTGTTCCTCTCTTCTGAAATGATCGAATCCGCTGATGCGAATTTGGCGGGTTTGCCCGTTGCGTCCAATAAGTTTGATTCCCGGCTCTGAAGATATTTTACCGATTACAAAAAACTGGCAACCTTTAGCTTTCAATGCTTTGCCAAGCGCCTCTTGAGAACTTTCCGGAGCAGTGCCTAGAAGAATATAATCCTCGCCCACATGCAGGGCCAGACGTTCAAAATCGAGATTGTATTTTTCGAGATACTTTAAAAAGATATCATTAACCGGAATTTTATCCTCGTTGATAAATGCACCAACTTTGGATTCGTCGCAGATATGGCCGAGATCCGAGGCAACACCATCGGAGATATCAATCAGAGAATGAGCGAGCTTCGATCCGGCAATAATTCGTCCCTCAGCAATTTGCGGATGGGGATCCAAATGCGCGTCTATAAGCGCCGTAAAAGTGTCAATAGGTCTTTTGTGAAGAAGGATATCAAGCCCAGCGGCTGATGAACCTACCTGGCCCGTTAGAAAAATGATATCCCCGACTTTTGCGCCAGAGCGATACAGCACCTGATCCTCGGTCTCTTCTCCGATTAAAGCGATATTAATTACCAGATGCTCCGGCTCGGATGTGGTATTGCCACCCAGGATATTAACATCGAATTCACGAGCTATGGCCCTCATACCATCATAGAGCGAGTCAAGGTATTCCATGTCAATTGTATCGGGGATAGCAATCGAAATGACCGCTTCTTTGGGGGTCCCCCCCATCGCGGCGATATCGGAGAAATTAACGGCCATTGCCTTCCGTCCAAGCTTGAACGGCGGGATTGTATCTCTCAGGAAATGCACATTTTCGACCAGCATATCAGTGGTTAGAAGCGAAACCAGGCGGCCAGAGTTGCGGAAAACGCAGCAGTCATCACCAATAGCCTTGATGACATCTTTCTCTCTTATCAAGCAGCCGGATTTGATACGATCAATAAAACCGAATTCGCCAATATCTTTTATTTTCATAATTTTCCCAGCTTATGAATGGATTATCCTTTCGCTCTTAATACCTCGGCTTTAATCGCTCTGGCGGCTGAGGTAATATCTTTTTGTGCAACTATTGCGGAGACGACAGCGATACCGTCGAGCCCGGCTTTCACCGCCTCGAAGGCGTTATTCGCGTTCATGGCACCGATACCGACTATCGGAATTTTTACTGCTTGCCTAATAGGCCTGATACCTTCGATCCCAATCTGTTTATTAAGCTCGGGTTTAGTTGATGTCACAAATATGGGAGAAAGGCCCAGGTAATCGGCACCACCGGCCTCGGCGGCCCTGGCCTCTTCAATAGTAAAAACAGAGACACCGATAATTTTATCAGGACCAAGGATTTTCCGAGCCAGATCAAGTGGCATATCTTCTTGTCCGATATGAACGCCGTCAGCGTCAACAGCCAGCGCAATATCAATTCTATCGTTAATGATTAGCGGAATTTGGCGAGCCTTCAACAGTTCTCGTATTTTATTCGCTTCAAGATAAAACTCTTGTGTCCCAAGCTCCTTTTCACGGAGTTGGACCAAAGTAACTCCACCATCAAGCGCGGCCTCGATAACATCAAGATTGCTCCGTCCCAGAGAGAGTTTTCGGTCAGTGACAAGATACAGAGAGTAATCGGCTTTCATCCTTCCTCCAGGCGAGCATTATTTTGGAGATAGTCCGGTGTAATGTCGTTGAGAGCGTCAAGAAGGGCGATCATAAATGAGCCAGGCGATTTTGCTTTTTGCGCTGCTACCTCACCAGCAAGGCCGAAAAAAGCCAGGCCCGCTGAGGCTGCCTCGACTGGGTTTTTCGTGACAGCTGTGAATGCGGCAATTGTAGCTGTAGCCGCGCAACCGGTACCGGTAACTCTTCCCAAAAGGGGCGAACCGTTATGGCAACGTATCACCTTAATACCGTCAGTAATCAAATCTACCGGTCCGGTAATCGCTACGGCACAGTTAAGCTCCTGAGCAAGATCTCGGGCGGTTTTAGAGGCGTGATCAACATCATGTACGGCGTCGACACCCTTAGTCATGCTTCGGGATGATATCGAAAGTATCTCCGAGGCGTTGCCGCGCACGACTGTAATCATAAGCTCTTTTATTAGTTTTTTGAAAGTGTTGGTGCGAAGTGATGTTGCCCCTGATCCGACCGGATCGAGAATGATCGGGATGCCGAGTTCGTTGGCTTTTTT
>DOTU01000050.1:2857-7063 GCA_003520965.1 Candidatus Zixiibacteriota bacterium | reverse complement strand
CTCCCGATGCAATATCAATTTTGGGGAATTACCCAAACCCTTTCAATAGCTCGACAATAATCAAAATCGGCGGCTCGGTAAATATCGAGAGCAACGTTTCAATTTTCGACGTCACAGGCAGATTGATAAACAACTTGCCGGTTACTCAAAACAACCTGGTATGGGACGGTCGCGATTCCAATGGCAAAACAGTCGCTACCGGCTTCTATTTTGCAAAGCTTAACGGTCTCAATAGAGCGACAATAAAAATGCTGCTTATGAAATAGGATTTTTTAAGCTCTTCTTATTCCTACCCTTATTGGCAGGATTACCGACGTCTTTCCCGCCCAATGCAGACGGCGCTGAATCGCAAAGGCAGTCTCATTATGCAGGAATCGGTGATAGAATTTCTCCAGGCTGAAGGTGAGCTGACCTAAGAATACTACCGAGCGCGGAAATTCCCGCACAGTGCCTTCCACAAGATCGACTGCGCTTTCCACTACATCGGTGCCGACATCCATTCGGTAATCCGCGGTAAATCCAAAGCGACGGGCCAGTTCAACATATTTTTCAAGCGATTCCCTGACCGATTTCTTCAGGTTATCCATTTCTACACTGCCCTTAAATGTCCCTGAATCAACAACCGCTACAGATACAAAGATGAAATTTTTATAGGTATCTGGGAAATTTTTGACTATGGATAAAAACGTATGCACTCCAAAACCGCTATAGCCGCTTACCAACTGAATGGCTGTCGAATCTCCGGGGTCGACTGGCTTATCGTTGTAATGGCCCACCGCCGGTATATTCATAAGAGCCTCATCAAGCTCCTGTAGCTCTTTCCTGACATTCTTGTAATGGCGTTTGATAATAATGCAAAACACGATCAGAATCGTGGTAATTCCGAGCGTAAGCCAGCCGCCCTCCTTGAATTTCAGTATTATCATTGTAACCAAAATCAGAAGACAAAGGGCCAGGCCGATTACATGAATCAAAATGTGCCGTTTCCACTTATGATCTACTTGACGGTGAGTAAAATAAAAACGAGACATTCCAAATTGTGAAAGAGAAAAAGTTACAAACACATTAATTGAATACATTACTACCAGGGCCGCAACTGAACCCCGCGTAAAATAAAGCAGAGCCAGGGCGGCAATTCCCATAAGCAGTACTCCATTTTGCATGGTCAGTCGATCCGAAAGCGTGGCAAAGCGGCGAGGCAGCCAGTAATCGACAGCCATATTAGACATTACCCGTGGGCCGTCGATAAAACCTGTCTGGGCGGCAACCATTAACAAAGCGCCTTCCGAAAAGATTGTAATAAACGCCAGCGCCGAACCGATTTTCCAGTTGGCAAAAACTGACTCCGCCAAAACGGCATTG
Source organism: Candidatus Zixiibacteriota bacterium (assembly GCA_003520965.1). Classification (GTDB taxonomy): domain Bacteria; phylum Zixibacteria; class MSB-5A5; order UBA10806; family UBA10806; genus UBA10806. The sequence continues at coordinate 5,701 of DOTU01000050.1, read as the reverse complement.
AGCGTTTTTCCCTCAATTGGATGAATGTCCCAGAGCAGATAGCAGAGGAAGATGCCCGCGGCGGTGATTGCCAATGAAAAGGCCATATAAATCATGGTCCGTTTGCCTGTCTGGACTTTGGGTTCGCGCATAATCTGAAGACCGTTGGAAACCGCCTCGATTCCCGTATACGTTCCTCCTCCAAGCGTATATGCATGAAGAAAGATAATTGCCACCCCCAACATTCCCAGGCTGGAGAGGTCGGAATTGAAACTGGTGTTCACCTCATTTATTATCGGGCCGATTCTAAAGGCGTGGGCCAATATTCCAGTTCCCAAAAGGATAACATGGCTGGCGATAAATAGCATGAAAATTGGTGCCAGAACGGTAATCGATTCTTTGACTCCCCGAATATTTAATAATATTAAACCGATTATCAGCAGCATTGCAAACGGCAGCCTATAGCCCAGCAAATGGGGTGGCAAAAAGCTGAAAATGGCATCGGAACAGGCAGCGATTGAAACGGTAATGGTCAATACATAATCTACCAACAATGCGCTTCCCGAAATCACTCCAGCCTTCTCGCCGATCATATGCGTGGCCACGATATAACCGCCGCCGCCGTGAGGAAAATGCTCGATTATCCGCGAGTAGGCGTAGGAAATAATGAATACCGTAAATGCTGTCGCCAGCGCCAGGAATATAGCCAGGTAAGCGTGATTTCCGAGAGCCTTGAAAGCTTCCTCAGGACCATAGGATGATGATGATAGCCCATCAGCCCCAAGCCCAATCCAAGCCAAAAGCGGAATAAGCGATATCTTATGATAGATCGATGGGTCCTGAATATCTCGAGGAGCGCCGATCATCCGTCGCTTAAGTGTTGAAAAGAAACCTGGTTTATCTCTATCCATATTAATTCACGGTTCCAATTACGCGGGGATTATCCCCCAATATCGGGGCATATACTACATGATTGCGGCCGATTTATCAAGTTCGTAATTCCCTTCGTAAAAAAGCCTTGGGGGGCCCAAATGGAACCTTCAGGATGGCCGGCGAGTTGGATTTATCAAAAGAATGATAAATGGGATTTACAAGCTAACTTATGCATCTTGTCATTAAAATATTATTTCCTCTCGGCCCAGGTTTGGCAGAACACTTCAATATCCCAATTATAACCGCAAACGGGGAGTAACCATAATTACTTATGAACATTAAAACCGATACAAATGCCGATACTGTACATCACAATAGATTGATTAATGAGAAAAGCCCATATCTCCTGCAGCACGCTGCCAATCCGGTTGATTGGTACCCGTGGGGGACTGAGGCATTCGAAAAGGCGCACAAAGAGGATAAACCGGTATTTCTATCGATCGGTTATTCCACCTGCCACTGGTGCCATGTTATGGAAAATGAATCATTTCAGGATCAAGCCATCGGCGATCTTATAAATGATGCCTTCGTCGCCATCAAGGTTGATAGGGAAGAGCGCCCCGATATCGATAATATTTATATGGCGGTTTGCCAGATGCTCACCGGTAGCGGTGGATGGCCACTCACAATCATTATGACTCCCGATAAAAAGCCGTTTTACGCCGGTACGTATATCCCTCGCGAAAGTCGTTTTGGGCTGATTGGCTTGACCGAACTGGTGCCTCGAATCAAAGAAATATGGAATACTCGCCGTGACGATATCATTCGTACCGCCGATCAGATTACCGAGGCCCTCAAGCATCCGGCCTCGCCTTCCGGAGATAGCGAGCTTGGTGAGCCGATCTTAAAATCGGCATTCGAGGAGTTTGAAATGAGCTATGACCGGCGCTTTGGTGGTTTTGGCAGCGCCCCGAAATTCCCCGCGCCGCATAATTTCCTTTTTCTCCTTCGTTACTGGAAAAGAGCGAACGAGGATTTGGCTCTCGAAATGGTCGAGCGAACCCTGACCGCTATGCGCCAGGGTGGCATTTACGATCATCTTGGTTTCGGTATTCATCGCTATTCTACCGATACCCAATGGTTGGTACCACATTTCGAGAAGATGCTTTATGACCAGGCTTTGATGGCTATAGCCAATATCGAGGCTTTTCAAGCAACTGGAAATGAGAATTACCGAAAAACAGCAGTTGAGATCTTCACCTATGTTATGCGCGATATGACTGATCTGGGTGGCGGCTTTTACTCGGCGGAGGATGCCGATAGCGACGGGGTGGAAGGTAAATTCTACGTTTGGAGCGCCGCTGAGATTCGCGCGGCGCTTGAGCCCGATGAGGCGGATCTGGCAATAAAAATATTTAATATTGAAAATGATGGTAATTTCGATGATCCGACTGGTAATCGTAAAACCGGCCAGAATATTTTGCACACTACAAAACCAATTCCAGATATCGCCAAAGAGTTAGGTTTTTCTCCTGACGAAATGAATCGGAAGCTGGAGAAAATTAGAACCCGGCTTTTTGAAATTCGCGAAGCCAGGATCCATCCCCGCAAAGACGATAAGATTCTCATTGATTGGAACGGCTTGATGATCGCCGCCTTGGCTTTAGGCGGGCAGGTTTTTAATGACCAGCAGTATATCGAGGCTGCCCGTAACGCCACCAACTTTATCATGGGCAATATGCGTAGCCCGGATGGTCGTTTGATTCACCGTTACCGCGAAAACAAAGCCGCCATGCAGGCCAGTATCGATGATTATGCGTTTTTAATCTGGGGCCTTCTCAATCTTTATGAAGCGTCATTCGATATTCGCTATTTGCGCGATGCCCTGGAGCTTAACGGCGATATGCTTGATCATTTCTGGGATAAATCGGAGGGCGGTTTTTTCTTTACAGCTGACGATTCTGAAAAATTGCCGGTTCGCAAGAAAGAGCT
>DOTU01000050.1:0-2513 GCA_003520965.1 Candidatus Zixiibacteriota bacterium | reverse complement strand
GGCGACGCTGAGAAAACGATTCACCAGACATCGGGACAAATCAGACTTGCTCCGCGCGCCTTTACCATGCTTCTTTGCGCGCTTGATTTTGTTCTCGGACCTGCTTATGAAATCGTCATAGTTGGGCGTCCTAACGCTGACGATACCCAGCGGATGCTAATGGTAGTTAGGACCAGTTTCATCCCCAACAAAATTCTGGTCGTCAAACCGGCCAGCCATGATTCCCCTGAAGTTGTCCATTTTGCCGATTTCATCAAAGCTCAATCCAGTATCGGGGGAAAGGCTACCGCTTACATCTGTCACAACTACGCCTGTGTTATGCCCACCACTGATGTCCTTAAATTGGCGGAGTTATTAGAAGTTAAGAATGCTTCCTCGGGCCAGTAATGGCCAGGGCCGGTTCGATCTGTAATTCTAAGTTAACCTTGACTTTGTCCCGAGATATCATATTTTTATAATTGAAATTGCCTATATCTTCGAATCTGTCGTTATCCGGAGGAATAAATGAAATTTTGGATAGTAGTTCTTGTCGCGGTATTATTAACAGCTAACCTGGCTATCGGCGTCAGCATCGCTCCCGAGATTATCAAACAACTTAAAGATTCCGGGCAACTTCAGGAGATCGTGCTATCCGATAGAGCCGCCCGCGCTCGCGGAGTCTGGCAGCCTAACGATATGCCCTATCGTTTTGGCGCAACTGCCGATGTTGAAACCTTGCATTGCCTTATCATCCTCGTCGATTTTTCCGACATGACTCATGAATCGGGATTTCATTCGGAACCGGCTAATTTTGATACGCTCCTTTTCTCTCTGGGTATTAGGCACCCCGGAAGTATGGCCGATTATTATAAGGAAACGTCTTATAACCAGGCTTATCTTACCGGCCAGGCAACGCCCTGGCTTCGTATGCCTCATCCCTATTCCTATTATGTCGATGGGCAACGCGGATTTGGTAATTATCCCCGCAATGCTCAACGATTGACCGAAGATGCGGTTTTAGCAGCCGATCCCTTTGTCAATTTCGACCTTTATGATAATGATGGTGATGGGATGGTGGATGCTCTCTTTGTGGTTCACGCCGGGCCCGGGTACGAGGATACGGGGAACCTCAATTATATCCATTCACATGCCTGGTCAACAACCTATACGATGAATGTCGATGATGTTCATGTTCGCGGCTATTCCATGGAACCCGAGGAAACAGGCTCAGGTAGTATGATTAATATTGGTGTTTTTTGCCATGAATTCGGTCATGTTCTGGGGCTTCCTGATCTATATGATTACGATTATGATTCCGAGGGCGTTGGCTATTGGTCTATAATGGCTGGCGGTTCATGGGGCGGTGGTGGGGCAATACCGGTGCATTTTGACGGCTGGAGCAAGTATCACCTTGGATGGGCAATTCCTACAGTTCTGACAGATAATCTGGTTCACGAACAAATCGATGCCGTGGAGTATAATCCAGATACTTATCAGTTATTCCCTTATGGCTCCGGCGGACCGCAGTATTTCCTGGTTGAAAACCGACGTCAAAGACTTTTTGACGTGTCCATTCCCGGAAGCGGGCTTCTTATTTATCATATTGATGAAAATGCCCCTAACAATGACAATCAAACCCATTACAAAGTAGCGGTCGAACAAGCGGACGGTCTTTTTGAGTTAGAGCACAATAGTGGTGCTGACGCCAGTGATCCATGGCCCGGTGCTACTAACCATACTTGCTTCGATGATTTTTCTCTTCCGAATTCCCACCTATATGATGGCAGCCAGTCTGAGGTTGCTGTTGCCAATATCAGCGATTCCGATTCTATTATGTATGCCGATTTAGGGATTATTTACGTCGACCCGTTATATGAATTGGCATATATTTTCTTTAACGATTCCACTGGCAATAGCAACGGCCGCCCGGAGCCAGGGGAGACCTGCCAGTTAATCTTCTCCGCCCAAAATATTAGAGCCGGCGTGGATGATCTAGTTGTAACCGCGTCCTGTAGTGATTCGCAGGTGCTTTTCTCCGATTCAATATCCAATCTGGGGACTATGCCGTTAAACGTATTTTTCGATAATCGATCCGATTTGATTACCTTTACGATCCCCATGAATTTCGAGAGCGAATTCGCCAATTTTACGCTTACTTTCACTGCGCGGGACGGATTATATCATCAGCAGTTTGTTACCCCGAGAATGCTGGGGGTTCCCAATCTTATATTGGTGGATGATGACGCCGGCCTGAATCTCGAAACCTATTATGAAGATGCTTTGCAGAATGCGGGGCAATCGTACGAACATTGGGACATATCAACCCAGGGCTCGCCTGCCGCTGCGCTTGTAAATTACGACTATGCGATTTGGTTTACCGGTGATACCCGCGAGACTCCCATCTCAGAAGCCGATGTCGCTGGTTTGATAGATTACCTGAATGGTGGGGGACGACTACTGGTCACAAGCCAGGATTTCGTCCAGCGCTTATCGGAACGGGGCGAGGTAAACGACACGATATTGCTGCATCAATA
>DOTU01000013.1 GCA_003520965.1 Candidatus Zixiibacteriota bacterium | reverse complement strand
TCCTGTGGGATAAATATATCTACGGGCAAAGCGAGGACCCGATTCCGGGGCTTTTGATTGAACAACTTCCGGAGTATGTGCTTCGCGCGATTTCCTGCGGCGCGGCAGGTAAGCCGGATGAGGTTGAGGCAATTTGCCGGCGAAGTTATGCGGCCTCATTTGGCGCTCTGGGTGCGGATTTGCAGGCTCGGGTAAATGAACTATTGCTCTATCTTGAGAAATGCGGATTCATCGTAATTAAAAGCTGGGGAAAAATCGAGGCTACCAGATACGGGCAAGCGACTGGTGCAACCGGGTTATCGATCAAATCGGCGCTGGAAATCCGCGAATGGATTCCGGCCAAGACCCCATCTCCATCGGAGTGTCTCCTTTTAGCAGTCAAGCTATCTGAATGGACCTGCGAGACAACGGGATACTACCTGGGCAACATTCCATCAGACGCGCTCGTCATTCGAATACAGGGGGCATTGGGCGGTGATGAAAATTACCTGGCTCCAGAGCTTTTCCGCTCAATGCAGGATTATCGCGATCAGAATCTGAAACCATCGTTGGCGGCCTTCTTATTTGCGATAGAATGGTGCTCGGGCAAACCAACTCAAACGCTCGAGGCATTTTTTCAGAAGGGGGCAGGCGGCCTCAAGCGCGATTCGTCAGCACTTTGCTGGATACTGCGCGGAATCGAGCGGATAATCAGGGCAATCAATTCGCCGGCTCCGGCGGGCGCAGAGGCAATCCAGGGGCTGGGAATTTTGATTGAGCGCATGCAGTATGGTGTTGACAGTCGAATGCTGTCGCTGGCCAAGGCGACCGGTTTGGACCGCGAATTTATCAAACGCTTGTATGATGGGGGCATTGTTTCGCTGGAACATCTTTATCAAGCCGACCTGAGCATATTAGGATCGCTTCTTCCCAAAACAGCGGTAGCTCGAATCGAAAAATGGCGCAAGACGTACGCTTCAGAAATTTGTGCTTATCAACCTCCAGTTTCTGACAATGCGTCTGTGCATAGAATAAAATTTACCGGTAATATCGATAAGCTTAGGAATGAGGTTATAATTGATGGTCGTTCAATCTATTTGCAGGGGCGGCTCTATGCATATCTCCAAAAGCTTTGGTGGGAATATATCGGTAACGGCGGTTTTGTGCATAAAGATGCTCTCGATGCCGGACCCAATCAAGCCAAGTATATCAGTAGACTCCGTCGAATCCTAAGGGAGCAGGAGATTCCCGTCGAAATCATTTCCGATGGCCATAGTGGGTATGCATTAAAGATGGGGGATATCACTTCCTTGACAGATAGGCAATAAAAAAGCGTCCCGAGTAATCAGGACGCTTATCGTATTTCTAATAAAAATGATGCTACTTGGTTTCGCTTTTCATATCGGTGGTTTTTGCCTTTTGGCTGCAGAAGCTACCGAAATCGACAAATGAGGAATGCACGGACTCGAATGCGGCTCCGATTTTCTGGTTGTCATTACCCTTACAGGCAACTTCGAGCATTTCAACAGCTCTTAACAAGACATCTTTTTTGCCTTCGAAATTTTTCAGGCACTCTGGTGTGCATTTAGCCTCGGTAGGGCATTTATAATCGACAAGCTTCTTGGCGGCTTCCATCATTTTAGGCATTCTGTTTTTAATCTCGGCGTAGTCATTCTTCTCATACGCCATGTGCATCGGACTCATTGTCTCATGAAAGTTCATCAGTTCGTTTTTTCCGGATACATCGGGGCAACTGCCTTCGGGTATCTTCACTGTAATCTTCTCCGCCGTGGCGGGAGTAGAGGTCATGGTGGCTGTTGGCGCAACTGTTTCTTTAATTGAGGATGCTGATTCCACGGTCACTGCCGGCGTTTCAGTCTTCTCGGCGGTTTTACCGGCATGCATAGGGCACTCGGCTATGGGTTTACCTTCAGTGGAGGCTTCGGCTTTATCGGAGGCCTTTTCCATATAGGGGCATGCGCCATGGGCATCGGCCTTTTTATCGCCGGCATCTTTGCCTGCCGCGGCCTTATCGGAACACATCTTTGCGCAAGCTTTGGCATCCATACCTTTTTCGGCGCATTTCTTGGCGCAAGTTGAATCCATCGCACAAGCCTTGGAATCGGCTTTCTTAATGGCGGCATCGCCGGCAAACGCTATAGTCGCGAGCAACATCAAGGCGATAAGATAAATCAAACTTTTTTTCACGAGTCCTCCTTAAAGATTTCGTTTCTTTGCTATTCGATATTCTATAATTCAGCTTAGCTTATCCGGCGATCGCGCCGGGGAAGAAGAAGATTGCAGCTTCCTCGCCAGTTCTTTACATATCAAGGATTAATTTACCGATTGCTCCTAAGATGTCAAGTAAATCCTACCACCTGGATTGTAAACGGGTATCAAAAGGATATGTTCCACGAGGTTGGAAATTTTGATTAAAAGCATGTTATTCGGAGTTAATATTCCGCTTCATCGCGAAAAAAATGGCTTGACTGTCCAATTAATCATTTATTATGGTTAGTGCGATGAATTTACCGAATTCTAATTACGCCACAATCGCTTTGATGTTTTGTTTTTTAACCGCTTCGGGTTGCAGCGATAAAAGCACCTCGAATAAAATCCCCAATGCGCCGTCGGGCTTGACGGGCCAGGCGATTTCGGCATCATCTATTACTCTTAACTGGACGGATAATTCGGATAATGAGACAAGCTTTTTGATTTATAGAAAGAATGATGGCGCGTGGACGCAAGCCTCTGCGCTTGCGGCTAATGTGCAATCCTTCACCGATAGTCTACTTAATGATTCGACATCGTATTATTACCGAGTCAATGCTAAAAACGACGCGGGGGAGTCTAGCCCTTCAGATTCCATTTCGCTTTGCACTTTTGGGATTGGCCATGCGCCAAACATACCGTTCAACCCGTCGCCATCCAATGACAGTACCTCGGTACCATTGTATCTTAATCTGGGATGGACCTGCAGCGATCCCGATGGAGACAGCCTGACTTATGATCTCTATTTGGGTACCGGCAGTTATCTGAATTTACTAATAACCGATATTTCCATAAATACTTTTTATATTGATACCTTGGAGTATTACACACGTTACAACTGGAAAGTAATTGCCAAGGATGGCCACCGGCACGCGACATCGAGCCCTGTCTGGCAATTTACTACCAGGTACAATCTGGCGCCGGTGACGCCGCACGGTCCGACTCCATCGGATGGGGAAACAGGCGTTGCTATTGATGGCGGATTCGTTTGGCTATGCACCGACCCGGACAATGACTATCTCACCTATGATTTTTACTTTGGACAGACCGTGCCCCTGCCTCGGGTTGCATACGGACTTTCCTTACCGGTATTTGGTCCAGGAAGACTGGCATATAGTACAACATATTTCTGGAAGATCGTGGCCTTCGATGATTATGGCAATCAAACAAGCGGCCCTGTCTGGAACTTTGTAACTCGCGATTCGGCTTATTCCCTCACAGTTTTACTACA
>DOTU01000232.1:3455-4754 GCA_003520965.1 Candidatus Zixiibacteriota bacterium | reverse complement strand
CGATATATTTTTCTGGGGGCGTCTCTTCTGGCAGTTGGCACTATCGTCTATGAGTATATCTCCGTAATGCTCGACCCCAAGATTCCATTCTATATTCCGGGGAGAATGATCGGTATTGAATTAAAAATCGGCGCGTTTGGAACAATTCTCGGTCTTTTCCTTACGGGCCTTGGAGGAATTCTGCTACGGCAACCGGATAGCCCCACGAGTGGCGAAAGCGCTGGGGGAGAATAGTGGATTTACTTTCGCTTGAATCCTGCACGATGAAATTCGGGGGCTTGGTGGCAGTCTCTAATCTCTCCTTCCGCCTCGGATCAAACGAGCTTTTGGGCCTGATTGGCCCTAACGGCGCAGGTAAGACCACGGTTTTTAATATGATCACCGGAGTGCATCACCCCACCAGCGGGCAAATCATTTTCGACGGTAAAAATTTGATGGGACTTAAGGCGCATGAAATCGCCAAGCGCGGTATCGCCAGGACATTTCAGAATATCAGGCTTTTCCCGTCGCTTACCGTTTATGAAACGGTGCAAGTGGCCTTCAATAAAAATGTTAAATACGGATTCGCTCACGCCATTGCCAGATTTGGAAGTTTTCAGGAAGACGAGAAGCAGATTGAACGCGATATTATGGAGATACTTGAGTTTTTCAATCTCACCGAGGCCAAGGATGAGATGGCTATCTCTCTTCCCTACGGCCTGCAAAGGCGGGTTGAAATCGTGCGCGCCCTGGCTACCCGTCCCAAGCTTCTCCTACTCGACGAGCCTGCCGCCGGGATGAACCCATCGGAGAAGGTAGCTCTGATGAGCTTGATAAAATCGGTGCGAGAAAAGTTTGGAATCGCGATTCTCTTAATTGAACATGATATGAAAGTTGTCATGGGGATCTGCGAAAGGTTGGTGGTCCTGGATTACGGTGTTGAGATCGCCGAGGGGACACCGGCTCAGATACAACGCCACCCAAAGGTAATCGAGGCCTATCTTGGGGAACAGGTGACCGATGTGTAGCTATCTAAAATGTGACGTCAGGTGGCTTCACCTGTCGTCATCTGACAAAATAAATTGCGTCGGGTCAGGCGACCCGACGCCACAGAAAGTCTAATAGTATATTTAGCAATGCTTGAAATCTCCAATTTGCATGTAAAATATGGGGCGATTGAGGCCCTAAAGAGGATATCAATCTCGGTTAAGTCGGGCCAAATCGTGACCATGATTGGGGCTAACGGAGCTGGCAAAAGCACACTGTTAAGGGCAATCTCCGGATTAATTCGGGTTGCCGGCGGTTCTGTACTTTTCGAGG
>DOTU01000232.1:0-3117 GCA_003520965.1 Candidatus Zixiibacteriota bacterium | reverse complement strand
TTCGCCAATCTTACGGTTCGCGAAAATCTCGAAATGGGAGCCTATCCTCGCTCCAATAAGGCTGAAATAGCCAATGATCTGGAACGGGTATTTGTTCTATTCCCGCGCTTAAAAGAGCGGTATAAGCAATCTGGAGGCACGCTTTCTGGCGGAGAGCAGCAGATGTTAGCTATCGGTCGGGGGTTGATGGCCCGTCCCAAGATGCTTTTGTTGGATGAGCCATCCCTGGGTATTGGGCCAATTTTGGTTAAGGCTATTTTCGCCACGATTGTGGAGATAAACAAAGAATTGGGAATGACTATTCTCCTTGTGGAGCAGAACGCCCATCTGGCCCTGAAGATTGCTGATTATGGATATGTCCTTGAAACGGGGCATATCATTCTGGAGGGGGCCGCCGCCGATATCGCCAAAAACGAGCAGGTCCGAAAGGCTTACCTGGGCGAGAGTTAGCCCTACGCAAACGAATATAGTCTCGGCTTATTATAGTATATTTCCCAAAAACTATAAAATTCTTGACTACGAAGAAAATAAGTAGTATATATTAGTAGTATTCACCATGTCAAATAGGGGATAACGAGGTATTTATCGCCGATTTTTCCGTAACGGGAAGATATTTTATGACGAAAGGTGATTTTAAACAGATAATTTCGCATTTATAAATGAGTAAAATACAAATCGGGTCAGTCGGGCGAGTCATTATGTTAGCTGAATTGGCATAATCTGAATAGTCATTTTGAATATACAAGAATGACAGGCAAGACAATAATCATCATTAAACACGGTTGAATTAATTCTGGCAAATACGGCTTTACGGTGAAATGGGCTTAGGCCTTATGTTGGTGACATTAATGGCAAAATAGATTTTTTGAATTAAGCTAATTTTTCAGGGAGTCTCAAATTGAAGACTATTACCAGCAACCAAAAACGGATAATAACATTAGCTATCCTGATTATGGTTATGCTTGTTTTCCATTTATACAGTCATATATGGCCCGCGGCACCAGGACAATCCAATTTTATGAAACATGTTTTGGCGGATCTCTGTTATATCCCGATTATAATTGCCGCTATTTGGTTCGGTCTTCGCGGTGCAGTAATATCAACAACTATAATCGTGACTATTTCTTTAATTTTTATACTGCTTTTTCCCGCGTGGAGCCCGGCTGAAGTTAGAAGCGATTATATCGAAATAATCTTCTTTTGTCTGGTAGGCGGCGTTTCCGGAATCGCGCTCGACAGGGATCGACGATTACATTTGATATTAGAGGAAACCGAGCGCCAAGCCGCAGCTTATAATCGAAACCTTATCGAGGTCGGCCTGGATCCTTTGGTAACGATCGGTCCGGATGGGAAGATAACCGATGTCAACAAAGCGACGGAAACAGCAACCGGTTTTTCCCGTGAGGAGCTTATCGGAACAGATTTTTCCGATTACTTTACCGAACCATTGAAGGCGCGGGAGGGATATCAACAAGTTTTCAGGGACGGCCTGGTCCGGGATTACCCCCTTGAGATAAAATGCAGCGATGGTAGAATTACGCCGGTACTTTATAATGCATCTCTATTCCGAAATGAGAACGGGGCAATCATAGGAATATTTGCGGCCGCCCGTGATATAACTGAACGCAGAAATGCCGAGCGTGCCTTACGGTTAAGCGAGGGACGGTTCCGAACGCTCTTTGAGCAAATGCTAAACGGTTTTGCGCTACACGAAATGATCTTTGACAACGATGGCAAGCCGGTAGATTATCGCTTTCTGGAAATAAATAGCGGGTTTGAGAAGCTAACCGGCCTGAAGGGGCGGGATATAATCGGGAAGACGGTTCGCGAAATAATACCCAATATCGAACATTTCTGGATTGAACGATACGGCCTTGTTGCCCAAACCGGCGAGCCGATTCAATTCGAGGGATTCAACGAACACTTGGGGAAATACTACGAGGCCAGAGCCTTTCGGCCGGAAAGTGGTAAGTTTGCCGTAATTTTTGACGATGTTACCGAACGCACGAAAGCTCAAAAAGAGATTGAGGATTTAGCCAGGTTCCCCAAGGAAAATCCGGGCCCGGTGCTGCGTATCTCCAGCGATAATATGATTCTATATGCCAACCCCGCCTGCGGGCCGGTGTTGAAAGCATGGCAATCGAGGCAAGGCGGTAAGCTGCCGAATTATGTTTTCGAAATAGTGATGGAAGCGCGCGCTTCCGATCAGAATCAAAACTTTGAAGTCGTTTGCGGTGATAAAACGTATTGGTTTTTAATCAATCGTGTCTCAGGCGACCAATCCACGAGCATGTACGGCATTGATGTCACTCGGCGTAAGAAGGCCGAGGAGGCATTACGTGAAAGCCAGCGGCGCCTTGAGTCGGCCCTAAAAGGCGGCGATCTTGGCCTGTGGGATTTATTTGTCCCAACCGGTGAGACCATCAGGAGCCCTCGGTACTTTGAGATACTTGGATATGAACCGGGAGAAATGGACACGGTATATCCGAATACGCTTCATCACATCCATCCCGATGACGGCCCCAAAGCGGCGCAGATCCTGGCTGATCATATCGAGGGAAAGACGGAATTCTACGAGGCCGAATTTCGCGCACGAACCAAATTGGGCGAGTGGAAGTGGGTTGTTGTGCGCGGACAAGCGGTAGATAGAAACAAGCAAGGCAAAGCGTTAAGAATTGTAGGAACTCTGGCTGATATAACCAAACGTAAAATAGCAGAGGAAGCGTTGCGCCTAAGTGAAGAGCGCTTCAAGGTGGCCCTTAAAACCGCCGATATTGTGGCTTTCAATACTGACCAAGAACTTCGTTATACCTGGATGTATAATCCGCATCAGGAATTCAACGTTGATGAAGTCATAGGTAAAAGGGATGATGAACTGATGCCACCGGAATCGGCAGAAAAGATGATGCGAGCCAAACGAAAAGTTATTGAAACCGGGCTGGGCATTCGTGAGGAGATTGAGATCGTTTATGGTTTTGAAAGGATTGTCTATGATCTTGTGGCCGAACCACTCAGGAACGAAGCCGGCGAAATAATAGGTATCACGGCCGCATCGTTCGATATTACCGAGCGCAAAAAGCTTGAACAGACCGTTTGGCGAGTTAATGAGCTTCTGGA
>DOTU01000161.1:668-3026 GCA_003520965.1 Candidatus Zixiibacteriota bacterium | reverse complement strand
GTCCTATTTTTAATACGGAAGGCAATCAAATCGGTGAGCATAAGGGGTATGCTTATTATACTATCGGGCAAAGGAAGGGATTTGGTATTGCCGCCAGCGAACCGCTTTATGTGATCAGGATAAGCCCTGCAAATCGCAGCATTACCGTGGGGACTAAAGAACATCTGTTTACGAAGAGATTTACAGTTATCGATATGAATCATCTATCTCCGGAATTTCCGGAGATTGTGACAACCAAAATTCGCTACAAACATGATGGCAGCCCCGCCAGGGCGTCGTTAGTCGGCAATACAGCCACTGTGGAATTTTGCGAACCTGAGCGCGCCATAACTCCCGGTCAATCAGCGGTATTTTATAATAACGACCGAGTGTTAGGCGGCGGAATAATAGACAAGCTCCTGGATTGAGTGTTAATAATAAATTGACAGACCTGAAAAGGGCAAATAGATTTGCTGGAAATTGAGGGAGGTTGATATGGTGAAAGTAACTTTTATCGGGCACTCATGTTTTTTGCTTGATAATGGTAAAGAGAAAATGCTCATAGACCCCTTTATTTCGGGCAGCCCGGTGGCAAAGATCAGTGCGGAACAGAAGAAAGTGGATTTTGTTATTGTTTCGCATGGCCATGGCGATCATTTAGGCGATGCGATAGAGTTATGCAAATCCGGTGGGGCTACTCTAATAGCAAATGATGAGATTTGCACATATTCCGCCAGTAAAGGAGTCAAAAAGTATCATCCCATGCATATTGGAGGGGGATTTAAGTTCCCGTTCGGCTCTATTAAACTTACCATTGCTCATCACGGCTCAAGCCTTGGTAAAGAGCTTCTCTCCGGTGGGGAGCCGGCAGGAATTATCGTGCGCACCAACGGTAAGGTAATTTACCATGCAGGAGATACCGGCCTTTTCCTCGATATGAAGCTAATCGGAGAACTCGACAAGATCGATCTGGCAATTCTTCCGATTGGCGGGAATTTCACCATGGATGTACCCGATGCAGTCAGGGCGGTGGAGTTCCTCAAGCCACGAAAAGCGATCCCAATGCATTATAACACCAACGATTTTATCAAAGCTGATCCTCAGGATTTTATAGAAAAAATCAAGCCGCTGGGAACCGAGGGTATTATCCTGAATCCTGGTGAGACATACGAGCTAAAGTGAGTCGGAAATCCTACAGAAAATATAAAACCCAGATTCAGGCGCTGGGCTTTAGTTTTCTGTTGTTCCTTATTTTTACTTCCAAAGTATGGTCTTCGCCATCGTTTGAAATACTTCCACCAAACGATATCTATGCCGATTCGGCTCGTTACTATCTTACCTTTTTCGAGGCGCGGCTATCGAAAAACCTGGGGTATACTCTCGATACCACGGTTAGTTTATATCTGGCCACAACCGAAGAAGAATTTCAAAGGGATACCGGGATCATACCGCCCGATTGGGGAGCCGGATTGGCTTTGTTGGAGCAGTCCCGGATTGTGATAAAGTCTCCAAAATATATGGCCGTGAACAAATCGTTCCGGGAGCTGATAGGGCATGAATTGGCGCATATCATGCTTTATCGAGCGGCGGGGAAGAGATGGCTGCCCCGCTGGCTCCAGGAAGGGTATGCTATGTACTCCTCCGGCGAATGGCATATCGGCCAGGATGTTCTGGTGGCCCGGGCCGCCTGGACCGGCAGGCTTGTGCCACTCCTTAGTATGGAAGACCTGATGACATTTAAAGGAGCGCAGGCGCAGCTTACATATACCGAGTCATACCTGGCGGTCGCGCATTTACTGGATAAGTCAGACCCTTATCTGCTTTCCGATTTCCTCTCCATGTACCGGAGCAACGGCGACTTCTATGCCGATTGGAAAAAGACAATTGGCCTGGATTATGTAAGCTGGATAACGACCTGGCTGGCAAATATATCAAAACAATATCACTTTTTAATTTTTATTTGGGATAATGAGATGTTCTGGATAATTTTAGTGGCACTGCTTATACTGCTTTTTGTCCTCAAGAAAGGGCAAAACGCGAGAACCAAGAGGCGCTGGAAAATCGAGGAGAAACTTAATCCTCCCGATGACAGCTATAAGGATTACTTTGACGGGTACTATGATCAAGAAGATAAGGTATGAGATAGAATTTGTCGCCGTAAAGGCGATATTATTTTTGGCTAACTTGATTCCTTATAGAATGGCGCTTCGCCTGGGGGATATAATCGGGTTTTTGGCATTTTCCGTTTTTCGAATCAGGCGAGAGGTGACCCTGACTAATCTCAAAAACTCGTTTGGGAATCAGTATAGCGAGCGAGAATATAAAAAGATCGGCTCTCGCGCTTACCGCAATATCTCAAAAAGCATGATTGAATATGGT
>DOTU01000161.1:0-323 GCA_003520965.1 Candidatus Zixiibacteriota bacterium | reverse complement strand
GCGGGCAAAGGGGCGGTTTTGGTAACTGGCCATTTTGGAAGCTGGGAGTTGATGGGGGCCTATGTTGCCCAGCATGGTTGGCCGATAGATTATCTGGTGGGAGAGCAGCATAATCTCAAAGTGAATAAGTTAATGAACGATCATCGCACCATGTTCGGGATCGGCCTGATCGAACTTGGAGTGGCAGCCCGTGGTGTTATTAAGGCTGTTCGCGAGGGGCGAATGGTGGCCATGCTATCCGATCAGGATGCCGGAAGCGATGGGGTTATCGTTGAATTTCTGGGCCGGCCGGCGTCAACCCCCAAAGGTCCTGCAGCCTTTGC
>DOTU01000205.1 GCA_003520965.1 Candidatus Zixiibacteriota bacterium | reverse complement strand
AATATGATTACCCTTTAGCGTATCGGATAAGAGACTATTACGGCCTAGACGAGATGAAAATTGTTACCGATTCTGATTTTCATTCTAGTACCGAATATCAAAAATTGACGATAATTTCATTAGGAGGTCCTTTTGTAAACAAAGTCACAAAAGAAATTTGTGAGATATATCCTAGCTCTGCACCACTTTTGAGCTCGGAGCATTTGTCCACAAGCGTCTTTATACAAGGCGGCTTTCATCAGCAACAACTGCCCGATTGCATGATGTTTGACTGTTGCTTGGCCGTTTGGGGGTTAGATGAAAAGACAACAAAAGAAGGTGTAAACTATCTGATTAAAGGTCATGGACAGTACTGGTTAGAGGCTATCATTGAGACCTTAAGGATGGAGAGAATTCCCAATCCCCAATCGATTTGGGCAACCCGATATTGGAATAAATAAATGACTCAAAGAATTTTGTTGTCCTTTATTTACCTTTTGTTAGGAATTAGTATGCTAACATTAAACTGACGATTGGCACCGTTTATAATGGATAAAAAAGAGTGACAGTATGTCACTCTCTTTTAGTTTATGCTTTGGCAAGTTTCTTTTTAGGTTGAGATTTGTCGGATCTGCTTTCCTTTTCCAATACTAGCCTCAGTATCTTCTCCACCAGTCTGCCGACAGACTCGGCTAACTCCTCAACATCTTTTTCTTTCATCGAAACCTCCTGCAGACAAGATGCCTGACTACCTCCGCGATAGCCGCCAGCACCCATTTCATTTTCCGGCCCATGAGTTTATGCCCCCCTTTATCAGGCTTAAGGTTTTAAGATCCAAAGTAATCCCCGGCTCAACCCATTCACCATTGGCAAACAATGCTATTTGGCGACAGATTAATGCCGCCAATGGCAGAACCGTATAGATGATCGATCGGGCAGTACAACGGTCGGGGAGAGCCTGGTTGTCGGACACAATGGTTGATTCGTAAGCCTTTGTGCTTGAAGGATCACCTGGAATTACTGAATAGACCTGAACCACATGCGCTGCCATGCGCGGATCGATGAGCAACCTGGCCTTTTTATCTCGAAGAACTGACTGCCAAACCGCCTTTCGAACCTGCATAGAATCCACAGAGGATATGACAATATCGGATTCCAGTTTGCCTTTAACATATGGCCGGGGCTGCGGGAAAACCTTAACCCCAGAATCGAATAACTCCAGAATCTCCATGCAGGCCACGACCTTCTTGCGGTCCATATCTTCCTCTCGAAAGAACTGATTGGGCAGGTTCTCGATACTGACTTCATCATGGTCAATCAGGGTTAACTGTCGAATGCCCATTTTGGCCAGCGATAATGCCGTGAAACTGCCAACCGCACCACATCCAACGATCGTCACTGAAAGGCTAGATAGTTTGTCCTGATCGACAAGCTCCTGTTGACGAATAAATCTATTCTCCATACTCAAGCCCCTCCACAGACATCATCGAAAACTGAAAAGCCAGCCAACTCCTGGTACTCGTAGATATTGATATACCCCTGATCCAACGCCTGTTCGAGTTCATTCTGGTCATCCAGGGTCAAAGCTGCCTTATTACGATCTTTAGACCGGGGGAGAGGCTTGCTTCTTTTTACCTTGGACTGGAATTCAGTGGTATAGAGCTCGGATATCTCAGAGGACAGAGGATAATGAATCCGGGTAGCAACTTTATCCAAAGTCATGTGACATGGCTGGTAGACATCGATACGCGAGAGAATATCGCCGCGTGAGTTCGTCACGATTGAGACCGAATAAGAGCCGTTGGCCAAGGTGGAACAGCAATCGTCGTCGGTCACAGACCAGAATACTTTCATGTCAGCGTGCGAATGAATCCAGCATTTTAATCTGGAGACATCGATGCTGGTGCTGGCTAGCTCGATCATTAAGTCAGCCACAGCTTTGTTGGCAAGCGTGGTTTCAATTGGCGTTACCGTCTGATCGAGAAGGTAAATATCCGATACCAGGAGAGCCTGGATTTGGTCGCCATCCTTGATTTCGTCTATCAGTCCCAGGAAACTAATCTCATCGTGATTGGAAAGCTCGATGAAATGGCGCAGCTTGGTGTACGCCTGATTGTCGATGAGTATCATAAATTCAGGCTGCTTCATTTGACACCCCCTTGTATTGGCAATAATCGATATTGCAGGTTTTACAGGAATCTGGATTAGCGCCCCGGCACGATTCATCGTCTCGAAAATGAGGACAGCTGGAAAACGAGCAGGTCATGCATCCCAACGGATTCTCATTGTGACAATCCGATAGAAGTTCTTTTCCGGCGTTGCACCGTTCACCGCAGGCTACGCATTTGGCGAAATCGGGCTCTTCTGAACATTCCTCCAGAGCATTGTCGTAGTATGGGCATTCTGAATCACCACAGTCCAGGCAGGCCCGGCCGTAACTACCGCCGTTACGGCACCTCTCGTATTCGTCATCTTCTTCACAATAATCGGGGTCGTCCCAGTACTGGATCTTCTGGTAGGCATCAGGTTCGTTGTAAGTATGAACGAACTTGTGCAGAAGCTCCAAAGCCCCATAGATTTCAAACTCGCCAAGCATCCTGGCCAGTCCGGTCGAAATGTTACCCAGGCAGATTTCGCCGGATTCGTTAACATGCGGATGCGGATAGCCGTTGGATGCGTTGGTGAGATTGGTAATCTTGGCTTGTCCCCGTGATAGATTAAGTTCGATTACCAGAGTCCCAATATCATAGTCATCACTTTCGTATGAGATGCTGACCGGATACGTTTTGGCTCTGACGGTATTATCCTCAAACTCGATCTGCTGGTAGAGTGATGGCACAAGTTTCTTGAGGCTGGAGTATTCCGACGAGATCCTTTTGGGAGGTGGAATAGTTGGCTTTTCCAGGTGGGATAAGATGGTCTTGTCCAGTTCCCGCTTACGGGCAAGCTCAAACATCTCCCGATTCAGGCTTTCCAGAGTGTATTCAGCTTGTTGAATTGTATCCTTGAGCGATGACCTTCTTTCCTCGATACCAGAAAGGACCAGCCGTTTAAGCTGGTCCTTTTGTCTCTGGTGATAGTTGCGAGCAAGTTTAGGCAGGTTATCCTGGATGATTTGAGTGATAGGCTTAAGGGTTTCCCTGGTGACTGGAAGACCGATCACCAGGAAAGATTCCCCGAGAGTAACCTGCTTCTGGGAATTGGAATCAAAGATAATGCGGATGCCGGGATATTGGGTTGGTTGTGAATCGCTTAGGTGCTGAAGGGTTTGAACGGGGATATTGAGCTTCTGTGCCTGGGACTGAATTAACCTCTCAATCTTTTCCCAGGGCAATCAATCCTCCCTTGATATGCGGGTTCATGGTGACGACATCGCCGTCTTTCACAGGAGAGGTGTCGAAGGTGGGGTGACCGTTGAGAGTAACCGTCATATGCTCTCTGGAAAAGCCGGATGATTGGATCACGTGTTCGACAGTGGCTCCATCGGCGACGTCGATTTCCTTGGCGGATTCGCCGAGCTTGAGAATCTTGATTTTCATGGGAATTCCTTTCTGTTTTTAGTTTATAAACTGATGGATTTATACATTTCTTATGCCATAAAATAGCTGGTATATTCGATGTTAAATGTGATTTACTTTAGCTGACCCTCGGGTCCCAAACCCGAAGAAGCATAAGCAATATGAATTACTGTAAGTTTTTGCTTTCATAGATAGCAGTGCTTTGAACTTCCCCCAAAAATAATGGAATATAAAAGCCCTGAAGATTGTTGATACCTTTTGGGGCTCGTGGTATCTTTCCTTTGGCAACTTTTGGATTGGACATTTGCCCTTGCTTGAAAAGAGATAAAAAGGGAGAATAAATATGTTGACAGAAATGAGAGAACCCGATAAAATCTGTTTGGGATACCGGGATCACTTTGCACAAGCGAAGGAGATCTTTTTGCGGTATTCCAATTCCAAAATCTACCAAATTATACTGCTTCTATTACTTTGTATAATTATTCCCCAAAATAATACCCACGCCGGTTGGTCTGAAAACATGCGCCTAACCTATAGGGGCAATGAGATCAGCCCCCAGGTAATTGCCAGAAACGACACGGTGCATGTAGTCTGGACAGAATCGATAACCAATTCAGCGCGCGTCTCATATATAAGAAGTACTGACGGCGGACAAACGTGGGGGCCTATCGTAGATTTAAGCGCTCCCAATCATCCATGTCCTGATGCCAATCCTACACTTAATCAGGCAGAACGTGGCCTTTTGGTAAGCTGGTTTGATTGGGATCCGACAGTAGGCATAACCACCATTGGAATAAGAAAATCGTCCAACGCAGGAACCACCTGGGGCAATCCTTCCTATGTTTATACCGATAACCCCAATCATTTTGGTCTTCCGGTTTCCGCTGTTAAGGGAGATTCCATCTTTTTGGCCTATTTTAGTGAAAGGGATGATTCCACCGGCTCTCGCCCCTTCAAATCGCTCCATTCCTATAATTATGGAACCACTTGGAGCGATGAGGTTACGATGGGGCATCCGTTTGTTTTAATGCCACAACCGATAAGAATGAGTTATTGTTCTGGCACTCTGCTTGTCGCCTGGGCCGGTACAGCCGATTCCAGTAGAAGATATGAAGTTCATATATATGGTTACAGGAGCACAGATGCGGGCAGAACCTGGTCGGACACGATCTGGATATCACCCAATATTCAGTATGACGCACAAACGCCCTGTATGACATGTAATAAATCGACGGGTCAAATAATAGTAGGTTATATGGACTATAGATATCAAATATATGCATCCTGGGGTGATATTTTTGCCTCAATTTCAGATAACAACGGACTGCAATGGCACTTTGAGACGCAGCCATCTACCCATCATACCGCAGCGGCGCCAAGCTTTGAATTCACTGAGGATACGTTAACTTCAGTTTGGGCGGACATCCAATTTAATATATCGGGAGAACCTGAAATAGTTTTCAATCGCAGCAACGATGGAGGGCTCACATGGCTCGGAGAACAGAGGCTTACCCAAACCGAAGGAGAATCAGGGGCTGCCGTTCTTTCAATGGATAGAGGTAATATTCATGTTGTCTGGGCGGAAGTATTGAATAGCGGCGCAATAGACTTATTCTATAAGAGATTTACTCCTGACTCAACGGATAATATTGAAGAGTCAGGAACCGTGATTCCAAAAGATTTTGCTATTTCGGCTTATCCAAATCCTTTCAATTCGTCATTGATTATTGATATTAGCTCTAAAGAATCTGGAATAATTAATATCTATGATATTCAAGGAAGGATAATAACGAAATACCTTTATAACGAGGGCAATCACAAAATATTATGGGACGCCAAGGGGGACGATAACCAGCCACTTCCATCAGGGATTTACTTCATCGGGCGGAAGGGAGATTCAAAAAATAATATTAAGGTAGTCCACGTGAAGTAATTAAATTTAAGGCATTAAGCAAGTGAGGGAAATGAAATGAAGACTTACGTCTTAATCGGGCTGGTTGTATTAATGCCCCTTGCAACGGTTATGGCTCAATCGGGACAATGGCAATCAATGGATGTGCCATATTACATTTACAATGTCACTGGCATTTCAATAGGGTATCAAGGCGAACAAACTTATGGGTACGCCGTTGGATCTGACCTTGAGTACAACTATATATATAGCTATCAGGGAAATTCTCCCATAACAGGATGGTCAAATAAAGTTCCTATTGATGGCATCAAATATATATCCGCCAGCAGATTTAATGGACAAACAGCCTACGCATCGGTACCATCCGAAAGCCCTGTGGGAACTCCTGGCGCCTATCATAAAACGCCAATTATTAGTTGGCAACGTACAACATCGCAACCAGATAATTTACATTTTACTGGTATTTGGGCGCACCCCAATAACGCTAATATTTGTTTTACATCCGGCATACATATAGATGGCGTTAGTAGTATATATAAAACCGATGATCCCGAAAATGGATGGCTTTCTGTTACACCTCCCAGCGGTAATGATTGTAATGCCATTTGCATAGATCCAAATAGCCCAAGCCCAGGCGAACTTGCCAATACAATGATCTATGCCTGTTTTGCGAATGGTGGTAAAATTTATAAAAGCTCAAATGGTGGTGGAAGTTGGACCGGGCCATTTTCTTTTACCGGCGTTACAAGTTATGACGGCATTAGTGTTGCAGTAAAAGAAGGCGACAGCCAAAATGTTTATGCCGTCATTCATAATAATAATAATGGCGATTATGAACTCTGGCATTCAACCGACGGTGGTAGCAATTGGGGCTCAACCTATTTTTCTACATTTGGTACTACGGTGCTATCTAAAGTGCTGGTGCTTGATCGCGGCGGAGCTGATGCTATTTGGGTTGTTTCTAAGAATGATATCTACGTTCATTCTCTTATTTACAATCAATGGTTTGACTTATCGTCAGGGGGAAATGATTTTCTATGCCTTGAATTTGATACAGCAGATCCCGCTCAATACTTCGTTGCATACGCAGGAGAGCAGTTCTACACTGAAATGATTAATTTTGCGCCGATGCAGGATGGTAGTTTTGAAATAGGCAGTAGAGGCATGGCACATGGCACCAATATCGCGGATATTATTTCCCTGGATTGCATCGAGGGCTATACATTGAAAGGCTTAAGTAAGTATGGTGGATTTGTCTTTCAAGATCAGAAGATGCTTAATCAGAACCCCTCTGAGGAATGGCAGCCTGTAGATTGTTTGCAAAAATATATAATTTCAGAAGACCCGGTAATAGGCACCGAAATCTCAAATGGCATCATACGAACTGACTGGTCTTCAAATCATTGGGAGCATAGAGAATTAGGGATTGTAGCGGGCCAGGGGAATGGAGGTCCGATTATCACTTACGATGGTCATATTGTTGATCCTGAGGACGCTTCGAACATTTCTACCGTCGGGGTTCAAAAATTCGATGGAGGTTCTTGCGATAACGGGGACTGTGCGTGGTACGATTATCTGGGCGGAAACAACTCTGGTGAAAATGCGGTATTTAAGGTTAGCGGCCTTTACAATGATATATTAGATTATGATTACAATTTAGCAAGTCAGCCTCCGTTAATTAAGGATATTATCTTGGAGGAAGACCCGTGGGATTATAATTCCTGGGGGGCTTATTATTACTGCGGTGCGCGTAATGGGGGCGGTAATGTTTTTTTCAAAAACGGGGATGAATCTTTTTCTATCAGCAGTGGATTGGATATCGTTAATACTGCTTATGCAATTTTGCTAAGCGATGATTCGTTAGCCACGGTAAATGGCATTCGGCCGGATGCGCTTTACCTGGGAACAGATCATGGCATGTACAAAACGCACTTTGATCTGATCCATTCGCCAACCTGGTATCCCATAAATAATGGGATCAATTCTAATGTCTCGATAAACAAGTTGGCGAATTATAACCACATTATCAAAAACCAAAACCAGTTTGAATGGCCAGGTGGCGTTTGTCCGCCTCTACCTGATTCCCTCATACAATACGCTCTGGGTCATGATATCTCAAACAATCCCTACATTTATAGCAGTGCTGATAGTGGCCGTTCTTGGATTGAGATAGGCGGTTATTTTAGAAACCTCCATTATCAGGTAAATGATCTGGCTACATTCTCAGACACAAGGCCGGGTATGGGCACCATACCTGCCTTTCTCGGCGTTGGCACAGATAACGGCGTCTACCGCTATCCCTACAATGTCTTTTCAGGCGTAATTGTTTATCCAGGCAGCCAAACAAACATTACATGGGGTCCCGGCCTAATAATTATCAATGGTGACGTTACCGTACCATCGGGCAAAACGCTGACTATTCTCCCTGGGACTGATGTGGAATTCGTATACAACTTCGACCGCTGCGCGAGCGGCAGCAGCCACTCCAAATCGGAGCTTGTAATAAACGGTACTTTGAATGCACTTGGTACGCTAAACGATCCAATCGTATTTGAATCATCCCGGCCAACGTTGCAAGGCGCTGGCCAGTGGTACGGAATAAGAGTAGAAGGATACGGCCATGTTAATCTTGATTACTGCGAAATAAAACATGCCGATTATGGAATCCGATCGAACGGGCATTCTTACCTGGCTGTCAACCATACTCTCATGGATTTAAATACCAGCGCCGGGATTTACATGAATGTATATCCCAATAGTGCGACGATAAGTAACTCAAGGATTCAGAATAGCGGGACTTACGGAATCTATTGCGGCGATGGTATGTTTACATCCACAACCGATACCCTTCTTTACAACAAATACGGCGTGTACTATAAGGGGTATGACAGTCCCGACATTGAATACTGTCGTATTATCGCTCCATCTTCGCCAATAACATCATACTACGGCATCTATATTTTTGGCACCAGCCCGGGAGCAACTCCACAGATTCTTGGTAATTATATCGCTGGCTTCACCCAGGGAGGGATTTATCTCACAACTGTTACTTCAAGGGGGCTTATCTCATTTACCACGATTGACGCTGGTAGCATCTATGGCATCTATTGTACCAGTTCCTCAGTTTCTATTCTGGGGGACCCCCCCAATGGAAATGGTAAAAGAAACCTTATTCATGGAAATACCAACGGCATCTGGCTGACCTCCTCAAGCAATCCAATAATTAGGAGGACCAAATTTGACCAAAACAATCCCAGGAATCTGTACATAGCATCGGGATGCTGGCCGGATATTCACCCTCAGACATTAGATCAAGCCAATTCTTTCCATAGCTTAGCGGGGTTTTCTTACTGTGATATTTATAATGCCAATGCCTCTCCAATTGACGCCACAGGAAATTATTGGGGTGAAAATCCACCAGCGGACAATCAGATTTATAATGCCACCTATGTACCCTATTATACCCAAGACCCGCTGCCGAGAATGGCTCCTCCTTCTCCGATCAATGGATTGCCGAATGATTTGGAGCTGGCCACTGTTTACCCCAATCCTTTTAACCCGACAGCCACTATCAGCTTTGGTCTCGCCTCGCCCCAGGTTGTTTCAGTGAATATTTACAACATTATGGGCCAGAAGATTCGAAGCCTCTCCGAGGGGTATCTGCAGGCCGGAACAATCTCCTTTATATGGGATGGAAAAGATAGCGAGGGTAGGCCGGTGTCATCGGGGTTATACTTCTGCTCTATTCAAACGGAGACCAAACAGCAAACAGTTAAATTGACGATGTTAAAGTAACCAACTATCAGCGAGAAAAAGGAGAAACACTATGTTTAGAAACATAACACTACCGCTCTTTTTAGGGCTGATGGCTGTGCTATTGGTCCCTCAGATTCAGGCCGACACATTGAGCGTTGCTATCAATAGCGGAGCCTGGATTCAAAATCCCGATTCTACTCAAGGCCGGCTATTATTAAGTTTCGATATCCCTACTGAACTCCAGGGTGCTGAGGTTACATTCGCAGAACTATTAGTTCCATTAACTTCTTCTATCCCTGATTCGTCGGTATTGGCAGTTGAGTGTCATCCGCTGCTGGTCTCTTGGAGTTCTGAAGAAGTTGCATGGGAGGATGTAGGAGATACTCTTTCGTCAGAAGTAATTAACGATGGCACGCAATATGCCACTTCTTCCGAAGGGTCCCAAGTCGCTTATTTCGATATCACAAACATCATCAAATCCTGGCAGGATAGCTCCCTGGCCAATAACGGCCTCATTCTTTACTATGACTCCGCCACTCTCCCGTACTTCACCTATAAGCGGGGAGAGAGTGCGCCGTTTGCCACCGTGAGATTCGATTATACGCATTGATGAATGCTGGCTCAGGGTTTCGGCAGCCCGTTGGAAAATCAGGAATATTAATGTATAGGGCGGTCATTGGCCGCCCTTTGAATATTATATATCCCTTCCTGTCTTTATTATATCGTCTTTGTTCTTGTCTAACATATTTCTAACAGAGAAGGGGCAATACCGGCAAGTATTGGTAAAAAATGAGTAATGGTACATATTTTCCTGTTGTTCAGATAATCGAAAATTAATATCCTGCATTTATTGTAAATTTTCATTGTTATACCGCCTTTATGCTGCCTTTGCAAAATGCTTCAGGCTGTCTGTGTCAAATCAAGGGAAGATCACCCGCAAAATAATGGAATAAAAAAGCCCTGAAGATTGTTGATACCTTATAGGGTTCTGTGGTATCTTCCATTAGCAATTTTAGGATATGGGCAATTACCCCTGCTTAAAAAAGACAAAAAGGGAGAATAAATATGTTAACAGAAAAATCGAAGCCTGATAAAATCAGCTTGGGATACCTGGGTTTCTTTGGGAGCGGAAAGGAAACCGTTTTGCGGTATTCTAAAAATCAGACTTACCTTACTTTAGCAATCATCATTGTCATTATATTTTTGTGTTCTTGGCCCGCATACGCCGGCTGGAGCACGCCGAGGAGGATATCGGACCCTGGCACCGGTTATTATCCTCAGATTATAGCCCAGGGTGACACTCTTCACGCTCTCTATGAGAATTTAAGGGGGTATGACAAGATTTGCTACTTGAGAAGCAGCGATGGCGGTCAGACTTGGAGTTCTCCTTGGGTGCAACTCGACTCAGTCGAGATAACCTTCCCTCGAATTATCGCAAGTGGGGATAACATCATAGCTCTCTGGAATAAAGGCTTAAGCGGCTATTATCGCTTTGCTATCGCCTACAGCGTTTCAAGCGATAATGGCTTAAGCTGGTCAATTGCCAGAAATATTCCAAATTCGCCATCTCCCCAAAATCTGTATTTTGCCGCATCAGGCGGAACGGGCCTCACTGTTAATGTCCTAAGCCGCACATTCGTGAATGATACCTTGATATTTTTCAGTATTAAAAGCACTAATTTTGGCCAGAACTGGTCAGTCCCCCAGGAAATATTCAGGGCCTCTCAAAGCGGGGTGCCTGACCAGGCGAGTTTGGGATCAATAATAAATTTTGTATGGGATGGACGCTTTGATTTGGCTCAACAATGGGAGATTCGGTGCATTAAAAGCACTGATGAGGGCTTGAGTTGGGCCCCTAATAATGTTTTAAGCGATAGCGACCAGTATCATTCTGAGATGCCTGCAATTACTGCCAATAATGCCTTTGTTGGCTGCATTTGGATGGATTATAAATATTCACCCTATTTAGATTGGGGCGATATCTTAATGAAAAAAAGCAATAATGAGGGTTCTGATTGGTCAGATGAGATACAAATTACATTTAATCATCGCGCCGATCTTTCGGATATAGCCGCTATGGGAGATACCATTTTCATCGCCTGGGAGGATTCCCGCCCTGAAAATGGGGATCAGAGTATATATGCTGTAAGAAGCACTGATGGGGGTATAAGCTGGGAGGAACCTTACTGGGTGGATGCCAATCCATACGGCTCTTGGAATCCATCCATAGCCTGCTCCAATGGTAAAGCATACCTGATTTGGTATGATCGACAATGGCCGGATTCATCAGGGCTATATTTTTCAAGGTTCAACCTTGAGCCTGATGCAGTAAAAAATGAAGATTATAATCTACCTGATAAGATAAGCCTTGTAGCATACCCTAATCCGTTTAACTCCTCGGTTAATATTAACTATTCATCAAAGAAAGGGGGTGAGATAAAAATTTATAATACTTCTGGGCAGTTTATAAGGAGCCTTAAAGTAGCGGCGGCGGAAGATGGGAAAGCAACATGGGACGGCACAGATAGCAATGGGAAAAGAGCTGTATCAGGGACATACATCATGAAATTTCTTTCAGAAGGGCTCTCAAAAACAGTTAAATTAATTTACCTGAAGTGATGGATGTAGAAAGGAAAGAAGGTGGGTTGTATGAGTAAATGCAAGATATCTTTAGCAGCGTTATTCTGTATAATATTGACACATTCAACAGCTTTTGGACAGCACCGGTGGACAAATCTTAATGGTCCCTGTTTGGTAAGCGGTATCGACGTAGCGTATGGGACTAAGGATTACGATAACAATGAAGCCTGGCATCGATATCTGCTGGGGACTAATGGAAGTGAGGTAAAACCGTTTTTTTGGTGGCCCGTTGATTTTAAATGGAATTATCGCGATCCACTTGTCGGCGCTAATAAGGTAATTTCCTACAAAGATTGGAACAATAACACCATATACAGTAATGGTAGGGTTGCTTACTGTAGCGCTTATGGCCATGGTATATGGAAAACGGAAGATGGCGGCGTAAGTTGGCTTCCCAAATCCTTCCCGACTAACTTCAACAACCATTTTACCACTATTGAGGTACGCAATACCAGCGGCGGGGATATTTATGCCATGGCCGGTTGTGAATCTTATAATAACGCTGCGACAACTTTCATCTATCACCACATCAATGGCCAGGATCGATGGGATCGTTTGGGGGAGGATGCACAGAATGACCCCGATTTTTATGGTGTAACCATTAATGACCTTGAGGATGATGGACAGGGGAGCGTACTTGTTGCCGCAACCTCAAACGGTATTTATACCCGAAAGTATTTCCAAAATGGAAATGATAATTTCCAACTTAAATGGGGAAGGCCCGTAGTCTTTTCCGGAGATCAAGTAACGGCGGTGGCAACAATCGATGGCCATTACACAAAGCAAATTGCCTCAAGAATAGACCAAGATCAGATAAATCACCTTTGCTTCTCAAATTATCCCACCGCTGAGGATGCTTGGAGCCCAAATACCATTAATGAATTGCTGATTGACGGAGATCCGTTTGACAAAGCTGTAAGGGATGTTGAAGCAGCGTATTTCGGAAATTACGAAATCTCCTGTTACGCAGCCACTAATGAGGGGGCCTATTTATTACATTTTACTCCCGGTACAACAGCAGACTGCCAAATCATAGACCTTAAACAGTATTTTGCGGCCGCGGGCTATAGTCAACTGCTTTTCGACCAAAATGTGAAGGCCATAGATTGTTATCACGAAAACGATTTCGCTGCCAGCCATATTCTAATTGCAACCCCTTTTAATATATATGAGATTGTTGAAGAACGAGATGGAGGAACCCTAACAAGCCTGACGATTACAGATGCCACCGCAGGCACGTATCCGTCCAACGTAACCGGCCTAACCTTCCCGGCCAATACGTCTGGCAATGAGCAGGTATTCACAGTCTCCGATAATAGTTTTATAAAAAGGGGTATAGATTTTAGCTCTATCAATTGGAACGCAATTGGAGCGGCTTCCGATGTTGGAGAAGTTGATAGAATAGGTACCGATATTGCGTTTAAGACGCTAACAGCAACATCATGCATTTTGGCATCGTCAAAAGACGATCAAGGCAATGGCACTATCATGCGGTCAGACGATGATGGTCAAAGCTGGGAGAATGTCAGCCCCGATGCCGGTGGAGGCAGCCATCTTGCAATAAATACTCTTGATTTTGATCCGGTTTATTCAAATGCTTATGCCGCCGGAGCAGACAATAATGTTTGGATTTCAACCGATGTTGGCGAAAGCTGGACGCAAGTACAGGGCGTATCCTCTACTGAGTTTCATGATATATATTCAAACCCATCGGGTCAATCGGCCTATCTTGGCGGGCATGGCGAGTCAGGGGTCGATGTTCGGGCTTACTGGTATTCAGGAAGTCAATGGGGAGCCATTGATGATGGTTTATCCTCTGTAACTGATGTCAACCAGTTTGCCCAAAATGCCGATGATTATTTTGCTTATGCCGCCACCGATATTGGAGTGTTCAAAGCTGATGTTTCATCCTACCCGCCAACTTGGGAAGAGAGAAATTATGGCATTGAAACTCCCCAAAATCCCGTGAACATAGGCTCTATTGTTTCAAATAAGAATGATTACTGTGCCTTCCTTGCTTCAACTGCATCAAGTGCCTCATCGCCGCATATCTGGGCCTCGGGAGATTCCGGAAGAAGCTGGAACAATCTTCCGTTGGGGGATATTCCTGAGGAAAGCCATATCAATAAACTGGCAGCGTCCCAGGATGATAACAGTGGCTTTGTGGCTGGCACCGATCTGGGAGTTTATTATTTGGGGCCAATATTTAAATCAGGAGAATTGACTGAGGATGAAACATGGGGGCCGGGAACGGTAATTGTTAATGGGGATGTAACGGTTCCAGAAAATATTACCCTGACCGTTGCTCCTGCCTGTACAGTCAAATTTGTTTACAACTTTGATAAGCTTGAAAGCGGGATCGACGAATACAAATCAGAGCTGATAATACAAGGTACTTTAGTTGCCGAAGGGGATCAAAACAATACGATAGTTTTCGAATCATCCCACCCGGACGCCCCGACGGCCAATCAATGGTACGGGATCAGGCTTGAGAGCTACAGCACTGCAAGTTTTGATTACTGCCTGATAGAACATGCCTATTATGGTATATTTTATTCCGCAAACGCGCATTTGGCTGTGGATCATTCACATATTGAATATTGCAGCGCGGGCGGCATATAT
>DOTU01000267.1:4884-6909 GCA_003520965.1 Candidatus Zixiibacteriota bacterium | reverse complement strand
GAGCTCTATCGAATAGCAGCGCTTTCGCCTCAAAATATGACTGCATATCTTTATGATAATCGAGATGATCCTGGCTTAGATTAGTGAAGGTGGCCGAGGCAAACTTGACAGCTTCACAGCGTCCCTGGTGCATGGCGTGCGAGGAAACCTCCATAGCGCAGCCTTTAAGCTCGCGCTCTACCATAGTGGCAAAATATCTTTGCAGGTCGATCGGGCCGGGAGTAGTATTATTCGAGGGCAGCATCGGTCCGCCGAGATCGTAGCCTGTGGTGCCAATCCGTCCCCACTTCTGGCCGGTTGAATCGAATATGGCGGCCAATAGATATGTAACAGTTGTCTTTCCGTTGGTACCGGTAATGCCCGCGACAGTTAGCCTCTCGGTCGGGCTCAGATAAAAACGATCTGCCACCGTGGGTACGATCACTTTAAGATTTTCAGTCAATAGCAGGGGTACATCAGTTTTGAATTTAAACCCCGGCGCGGTCAATACTGCAATCGCCCCCAGAGAGGTGGCCTCGCCGATATAGTTTCTGCCATCGGCTCCAAAACCCGGGACGGCTACAAAGAGATCACCCATATTTACTCGTCGGGAATCATCGGCCAGGCCGTTGACTTCGAGCGTGGCGCTGCCTCTTGGTAACGGAATATCTAAGCCCTTGAATAGCTCGCCCAATGTCGTAGCATATTTAGATTTTGTTTTTTCATTCATCAAAATGAAGTTCATTCCGTTTCACCAATCAGCTCGACTGTTTGTACTCCAGTGGTATCCATTCCTGCCGGTGGATTTTGAGACATTACGATTCCAGAGCCGTTAATCTTGCATTCCAAACCAAGGTTACGCGCCGAGCGAAGCGCATCCCGCATGGTTTGGCCGGTGAAATCGTGAAATCCTCCTGTAATTAGTGCTTTTTTCATGGTCTTGTCCGGTATTGTTCTTTTTTCGGTCAGGTTGACAACCTTGGCCTCCGCGCCATTGGCAAATTGCGCGTTCTTCCCCGACTTGGGACGAGAGTTTATCAGCATATTATTGCCCGGAAGCATACCGTAGCGGCGTGCTACGTTCTTAAACACCGGGGCGGAAATATCTCCTCCATAAATGCTGCCATGAGGCTTATCATACATAACGATACCCACGATCCTGGGATCATCGGCCGGGAAATATCCGGTGAACGATGCCAGGGCTTTTCCGGTCTCATACCCTCCACCGCCTTCTTTGGTGCGAAGGGCTGTCCCGGTCTTGCCCGCAATCCAACAAAGTTCATCTATCGCTTTTTTAGCGGTACCAATCTGGACCACATCCTTAAATATTCCATCCATTATTTGAACTGTTCGAGGCCCCAGAACCTTTCTTACCACAGTGCGTGAGTTCAAGACTTCTTCGGAGCTGTCAGGGCTTACTACCTTAGTTGCAAAGTATGGTTTGATTAAATCTCCACCCGTGGCTACTACGCCATACGCGCAAGCAATCTGTAGAGCACTAGCCATAAAGCCGTAACCGAAACAGGTAATGGCCAATTCGTGTTTGCTCCAGGTTTCAGGTTTACGCACTGCGCCAGGTGTTTCGCCTGGAAAATCAACTCCGGTTCTGGCGCCAAAACCAAACTGTAGCAGATACTTGTATATGAGGTCAGAACCCGCCCTTATCCCCAGTTTGGCAGCGCCGATATTTGATGAATAAACTCCGATTTCAGTGCAATGCAGGAGGCCATGCGCATGATCATCGCGGATGATGTGGCCAGCGTAGGAGTACCTTCCCCCTTCTACGTCGACGATATCATTGGGTTCAAATATTTTCTCCTGAAAAACTGTCGAGAGCGGGATAAGCTTGGCAGTTGAGCCCGGCTCGTTCTCATCAGCGATGGCACGGCAGCGACGCCATTGACCTTCGCCGCCTTCAAGTGTGGCGCAGGCTAAGATTCCTCCGGTCTGAAGATCGACAAAGACCGCTGTGCACCATTTGGCTCCACAGGAATCGAGTTTCGCCTGAAGCTCATCCTCGGCAATCTCCTGCATATTCAAATCAAG
>DOTU01000267.1:1996-4560 GCA_003520965.1 Candidatus Zixiibacteriota bacterium | reverse complement strand
TCCCGGCCATAAGCATCGCGCAAATAAATCGATTGGCCGTCTTTACCTGCCAGGTATTTTTCATAGTAGCTTTCAAGGCCAGACACGCCTTTGTTGTCAACATCGGTGCGCCCGATAACCTCGGAGGCCAATAAGCCATATGGATAAGTTCTCTGCGTTTCGCTTCGGGCCCTTAATGTTTCGATTCCCGAATTATCGAATTTGAAAGCCATTTCTTGTGAGACGCGTCGGGCCACCATGAGAAACCCCGGACGCTTGGCAAACTGCTGCATCCAGTATGATTTAGGTTGGCCCGTGATCTCCGCAATTTTGGTCGCGGCCTTGCTTGGCTCCTTCATATACTTGGGATTTACCGTATACGATTTAGCCTCGATATCATAAGCGAGCAGCCTGCCTCGGCAATCGTAAATCGAACCGCGTCTGGCTGCCAGTGGGATTGTTGAGTGCTGTTGGGAATCGGCGTAATCTTTAAATCTTTTACTTTGGAGTATTTGAACCTGGGCGGCCCTTAACAGAAAGATTACCCAAAATAACGCAATGAAAGCGATGATAATCCGGCCGTTTTTAATTATTTCCTGCCTGGTCAACATCGCTTAGTAGTTCCCCTTCTGATTTTCAGTTTCGGCGCGTACCCGCCCCGAACCTGAAATAGCGTTATCAAGCCAATCGGGTACAACTTCCGTATCGCTTGCGAAATCAAGTTTGCTCGGTTTTTTTTCTGGTCTTACCGGATCCGATAGAAAAATGTGGCGTGCGACATTCTGAGTCAGGCCATTTTCGCGGGCAATCTTGCCAACCTTAGCAAGCGATTTAAGATCCAAGAGGCCGGCCCGAAGGCGCATATTTTCCGCAATCAGATCATTTTTCTCCGTCTCACACTTTTTCATTTTAGCGTAATAATCTTTTACCTGGTTTGATTTCCAGACCCAGATCAAGGAGAGCATCAAGATGCTCAGCGCCACGGCAATAAGCGTCAGGGTGCGGCGAGAGCCACCGCGACGTTTGCGTTTATATCCTCTCTGCATATCTCAATCTGGCTGCGCGAGCCCGCGGGTTTTGATGGGTTTCTTCATCCGTTGGATAGAGCGGCTTTTTGGTCATCACCTTAAGCAGGTTTCGTTTACCGCATTCGCAAATAGCCAGATGGGGGCCGCAGAAACACTTTCCCGAATCGAGGAGGAATTGTCGTTTGACAATTCCATCCTCGAGGGAATGATAAGAAATCACCGCCAGTCGCCCTCCGGTTGCAACAAGCGGCACGACGCCCGCCAGGGCAGTCTTGAGCTCGTCCAGCTCGCGGTTCACGTAAATCCTGAGCGCCTGGAAGATCCGGGCGGCGGATTTGATGAACCGTCGCGGCCCCACTATCCTCTGAATAATTTGTGCCAGTGAATCGGTTGTAGTCGGGTTTTCCCTGACTATGCTTCGGGCGATTGCCCTCGCGTTTTTCTCCTGCGAAAATTCTTTTAAAACGCT
This sequence comes from Candidatus Zixiibacteriota bacterium, assembly GCA_003520965.1. GTDB lineage: Bacteria > Zixibacteria > MSB-5A5 > UBA10806 > UBA10806 > UBA10806. The sequence continues at coordinate 3,084 of DOTU01000267.1, read as the reverse complement.
GATAAGCTCAGCTTCATTCATCCGGGAGATAACTTCCCAGCCTGGTAAACCGGAATTACGATCGAAGCGCATATCGATCGGACCGCTTTTCATGAATGAGAAACCGCGCGATTGATCGTCAAGCTGAGCAGAGTTGAGTCCAAGATCGAAAAGAACCCCAGTTACCGGAGCGAGTTTCTCATTTTGAATTAATTTTGGCAGGTCCGAAAATCGCATGTTACGAACGCTTATCCCCTCCGGGAGATCGGGTAATGCTTTAGCAAGCATTTCGGCGTCCTGATCAACCCCGATGATTTTGAATTTATTAATAGCTTTTTTTACTGCTATTGAGTGCCCACCCAAACCAAAGGTGGCATCGATAAATATGCCGTCAGGCACAGGACCGAAAATCTCCAGGATTTCCCTGGCCATAACGGGGATGTGATCCATGCTCAGATCAAGAGCTGCCCGGCCACATCTTCGTAGGAATCCGACTGGCCCGATTCATATTTTGAGAGCACATCAGGATCCCATATTTCTATTTTTTCAAGAACACCGCGAACGATTACATCTTTCTTAATGCTGGCCAAATCTAAAAGATTTTGTGGGATCGATATCCGTCCCAGCTTATCGAGCTTGGTATCGGCTGCATTTGAAAGAAGGGTTCTGACAAAATAGCGGGCGCGGGGATCTGAAATCGTTTTAAGAGCGGCTAATTTTTCTTCCACTTTGTTCCAGGCTTCGAGAGGATAAATGTAGAGGCAACCCTCGAAACCCCTAGCGATAACAAAGTGATCCCCCGATGGTGAATCGCTTTTATCCCGGAATTTAACCGGAATACTTAAGCGACCTTTATGGTCGATTGAATAGTTGTAAGTACCTTTGAACGCGACCAAGCTTAACCTTTCACCCACATTTTCCCATATAGTGCCACATTTCCCCATCGGAGTCAAGAAAAAATTGTATTTACTGCTATATTATTAACATATATCGTTATAGGCTCCATATGTATTGGAATTATCCCATAATTTGAAGTTATCCACATCGAGTAACGTCACCCTCAACATACTAAGCGCTATTCTATCCCCATATTGACTATTTGATTACAG
>DOTU01000267.1:895-1683 GCA_003520965.1 Candidatus Zixiibacteriota bacterium | reverse complement strand
CGTGTTAGGGAAAAAATTTGGATAATATAATGAAAACGATATTTCAAATAATAATAATAACTTGCGTCATATTTGTCGCACCATCAACAAACCTTTATGCAACTGATTATTTCGTTTACACTTGCACGACAGAGCAGGCACAGATTTCGATTGCCAACGGTAATGCCCTATTAATGGGGGGCGAACATAACTCCTCTTCCGGCGCGCCAAATGTGGGTTTTAAGATTGTCAGAGTAATCCTTCCACCAAATACGAAGATTGATACAATCGAAACAATTACCGGTGAGCCGCTCGTGCTTTCGAACAGCATTAACTTGGATTTTTCCGGTGGGGATAGCAAAAACGATAAGCAACAAAATGGGCAAGTATCCCAAGCCGATCCCGCGATCTACTCAAGCGATTCGCTCTATCCGACGACTCGGGCGAAAGTGATGTATTCGGGCTATTGGGGAAATATTGCGGTAGCGGATTTGGCTATCTATCCGCTGGCTTACAGACCGCAATCAGGAAGATTAGAATTATTCGAAAATATCCAAGTTAANNCCTTCCACCAAATACGAAGATTGATTCTATCGAAACAACTACCGGTGAGCCGCTTGTGCTTTCAAACAACATCAGCCTGGATTTCTCCGGCGGGGATATTAAAAGCGATAGACAGCCAAATCCGCAAGTAATCCAGGCCGATCCTGCGATCTACTCAAGCGATTCACTTTATCCATCGTCCCGGGCGAAAGTGTTGTATTCGGGTTATTGGGGAAATATCGCGGTAGCGGATTTGGCTATCTATC
>DOTU01000267.1:0-873 GCA_003520965.1 Candidatus Zixiibacteriota bacterium | reverse complement strand
AATTATTCGAAAATATCCAAGTTAAGATAAAATTATGTCAAATTGCCCCGGAGTTATCATCACGCCTAAAAGGCGATCCTATCGCTTACTCAGCGCTGATGGAATCAGCCGAAAATAAAAACGATCTTCTCCCTTATGCATCAACCAATACGGGCGGAACGCCGCTATCCTGCGGTATGCCGGAATCAGAGCATCTGGTAATTACATCGAATACAATGGCCGACGGATTTCAGGCTTATGTCGATTGGAAAAATCAAAAGGGACTGCATTCTCGAATCGTATTTGTGGAGGATATCCTGGCATCATCTTCAGGAATTGATGCTCAGGAGAAGATCAGGAACTTTCTGATTCGAGCTCATAGCGCTGGTACTCGTTGGGTGCTCTTGGGAGGCGATGAAGACGTCATTCCAATACGATACCTCTTTGCAGGAAACGCCGATACAACAGTACCGGCCCTGGCGATTCAACAGATCGGCGATATGTACTATGCTGATCTAACGGGCAATTGGGACGCAGACGGCGATGGGGTCTGGGGCGAAACGGTGCACGACCAGCGCGATATCTATCCAGAAATTTATGTGGGACGAGTTCCGGTGCGAAAAGCTTCCGAGGCGGCGATCTGGAGCGCAAAAGCTGTTACCTACGAGAAAAACCCCGGAGGCGGAGACCCGGCGTATCTAAGCAAGGCCTTGGTTATCTGCGCCGACGAGATGCGCGATCTTGGACAGCATACCACTGTATCTGGCTGGCTTTCAAATAGCTTCACGGTCGATGCTCAGAGGCTGATAGAGCAGCCATCCGGTAGTTCTACATCTCCAACCCAGCCAACCGGACAGCAGGTGATTGATGTGATGCAGGAGGGTTGGGGGTTTA
>DOTU01000178.1:4126-4607 GCA_003520965.1 Candidatus Zixiibacteriota bacterium | reverse complement strand
ATAATAAATCCAACCGCCTGAAATTCCATGACATGTCCACCGGGCAGCGGGATGGTGAAGAAGTTACGCGACAGCCAGCCGAACAGAAATCCGAAGAGAATCACCAGCACGGTTCTTCTACGGCCGTAGATAAAAATATAATTGGAAAGGAGTTTTATCGTAAAAAAGGTCATAAGGCTGACGATGATAGTGCCGATTATCCGCAGTGGCTGATGAATAATCAATGCCATATAGCCGGGAACCACCATACCACCCGCGGCCAGCCCCAAAGTCTCCGAGAAGATGATGCTGACAACCAGGCCCAATCCTACCGATTCGACCATCAACGCTTCACCCAATTTCAACTCCCTTCTCAACGAAGTAATTCACTATCTGCTCTCCAAATCCAACGATATTTCCGATACCGAAAACAAGCGCTTTCTTACTGGTTAATTTTTCAATGTGATCGAAAATTGTCTCCAACGGCTTGCTTCCCAAATCC
>DOTU01000178.1:0-3768 GCA_003520965.1 Candidatus Zixiibacteriota bacterium | reverse complement strand
TGGCGATAAACTCGCCCATCTGCTCTGATCTCTGAATCCTATCCCTACGCGAATTGAGCACTACGATCAGAATTTTATCGGGATCACGATGTATGCGCAGCATATCCCAGATGATCTTGTAACTATCGGGATCGTTGGCCGCGAAGGCGTTGACAAACTCGATCGACTTCCCATTAGTATCAATCTTATAACGCCGCAGGACACCGGGATCGGCATTTGCCTGTTGCATACCGCGCAGGGCATTTTCCTTTGATACCCCTAAATGACGACAAACCGAAAGCGCCAGAGCTACATTATCCTTATGCTCCAGGTAAGTGAAGCCGCGCATATCGCTATCGCTGATAGCCTTAGGATCAGACTTATGCACTTCTGTATTAACCATCGCAGCTCGGGCCCGGATGATATCAAGGTAAGTCTCCTCGGCAGTAAATAAATGGCCATTCGTAGGAATGGAATTGCAGAGCGAGGCGGCTACGCAAGCAAGAGTTGGCCCCATCTCATCGAGATGATCGCCTCTGGCGTTGGTAATTACTCCGATATGCGATTTGATGAATTTCTTTTCAAGGATAGTCTGCAACGGCGGCTGTACTCCCATACATTCGGCTACAAAATATTCGGCATCCTCACGTCTGGCCCTGGCTACTATCCTCTTTTGTTCGATGATGTTGGCCTTACCGACGCGAAGCACCGGGATCTCACTGCCGTCAACAAAAATCATCCGAGGTTTAGTTCCAGTAGTTTTAGCAAAAACCTTTAAACCACCGCCACGCAAACCACCGGCGATCAAACGGGTCACCGACGATTTACCCCGGGTACCGTTGACATGGATTCTGACCCGCAGCTTTTTCAGATTAATTTGATGGCTGCTATATTCCCAGAAGCCGTATATAACTAATATTACAATAAGTACTACAATTACCCACATATCCCGTTACCGATACCCCCGCCAAGTTCAGCGGGTGAATATATAGACATGATTTCGAATTATCAATAGAAAAAGAGGAAAGTTTTTTACTTGGCCTGCATCAATTCAAGCTCGATAAAGTATTTCTTTATCTCACTTGATTGCGAGGTATCGGATGCTACCCGCAGATATCCCCAGTTTGACGAGGCGCCGGGTTCGTCCGCCCCTGTCAGAGACGATACGTTATAGCCATATAAAGGTCCCTGGGAGGCGATACCGGAGGCTTTCTGACCATCCATCGCCAGGCTGGCCATTATTCTTTGTCCTAAAAATGCATTTTTAAGATGAAATGCAGGATCGGTCGAACCGGGATTTTCTACCAGCGATACCGGCATCATCAATTTGGATTCATTTCTAAGTTCGGAATTCGTCCTGGGAATTTGGGATGTTGACCTGAATTGCCCTGCCAAATCCCTTGGCTCCAAAGTTGGATTGGAGCCAATTACCGGTCTATCAATAGATGGCGAGGAAACTCTCTCCGGCAATACCTCAGGATTGATAGTGGATAGGTCAGCCCGAGCGCCGGGAATAGGATTAGCCGTTACTGCTGTTTCAGAAATCTTGTCTTTTGAAGCCGGAATTGCGATCTCGGCGGAATTTGTATTACTCTGTATTAAGCCAGTGAACGCGGATGGGATTAGCTGCTCCTTATTACCTTCACGATGCAAAAACATAAAACTCGTTCCCATGATAACGACAATGGTCATCAACACCGAGGCCAATTTGAATATGGGGAAACGAGACGCCGATGGCGGCACAGCCTTCTCAGGCTCAATGTCGCGGGCGATAATCCGGTTGCGGACCCTGGAAGCGAAGGAACGCCAGTAGCTGTGATCTGGAGCCTGCTCGATCATCTCCAATGCGGCGCTCTGAACCTCGACCAAATCGGCCAATTCGGCCTGGCACTCCGGACAAACTTTTAGGTGCTCTTCGAGTTCCTTGAAGGCTTCGCCGGAGGTCCAACCATCGAGGTAAAGCTGAATTCTCTTTTTGTGCTTACATTCTATCATCAAACCCATCACTCTCAGTTTCGGCTGCCTTGAGCGCTCTCCTTAGCTTCTGGCGCGCCCTGAAAAGACGCGACATGACAGTTCCAATCGAGCACTCCATAACTTCCGCCATCTGTTCGTACGACATATTCTCATAAGTTTTTAATATGAACGCCGACTTTTGTTCCGGCGGCAGGGTCTCTATTGCCCGTCTGACAATCCCCGCCTGCTCGGAGGCTATCATCCTCTCGAGTTGATCGAGTTCGCTGCTGCCCTCCGGCAGAAGATCCATCTCGCGCAGCAGTTCCGCCGAGATGGTATGCCTTTCGCGCTTGAGAAAGTTGATTGACAGGTTGACGCAGATTCGGTAAATCCAGGTGTAGAAGTTGTAACCGGCCTTAAAGCTTCCCAGCGCTCGATAAGCCTTTACGAAACTTTCCTGAGCCAACTCGTCGGCGCTATCGTGATCGCGTGTCATTCGATAGGCCAGGTAATAGACCCTCTTTTTGTACTTATCTACAAGCTTTTCGAATGCCCTCTCGTCACCCTGGAGAGCCAGATTAACCAGTTCCTGGTCCATTTGGTTGCTCTTTTCGGTTTCGTCGCTCATAGAGAATACAATTTATCTTTGGGAATATTCCCTTTAAAGGTTAAACTGAGGGCAGAAATTAAGAGTTCCACAACAACTTCTGACGGAAACCGTGCCGATTTAAGCGAATATTCGGCCCGAAAACAAAAGGTAAGTCCCTTGGCGATAGCGTCTTGGCTTACTCCCTTTGATTTTCTGAGAATTTCCTGGGCTGCCCCGTATGGCATTCTAAAGGCGCTCATCAATCCTTTGGCATCCCCCGTAGCCTGGGCGGCATTGAGACGCAAGAGATAGTTTCTGAGAATCCACAGGATTTGCATTTCGGAGATTCCGGAGGCTATGGCCATGCGGGCTAACTCCATAGCCTGTTCCGGTTTACCGGCAACAATCAGGTCCGGAAGGTCATAAGCTGTCTCGACATGGGTAAAACCGGAGGCAAAGGCGAGGTCTGATTTCTCGATTTCGGGCTTATCACCTACGTAAAGCGACAGTTTTTCAACCTCATTTTCCAGACGATATGGGTCGGTGCCGAATGTTTCAACGATGGCATTGGCTACATAGGTAGATAGCTTTTTGCCTCGATTGGCAGCAGCCTTGACTACCAGATCAGCCGCTTCGGCGGGCTTGAAAAGATCGAAAAAGAACGTATTGGTTTTTTCCTCGGCGGCCAGACGTTTGAATATCTTAATGCGCTTATCGAGCTTGACCGCAGTCATGGCTAAAACCGAATATGGCGGGATTTTCGAGAGGAACGGTTCCAAACGGTTGAGAGATTGCGCCGAGAGTTTATCCACACTCGTTAGAATCGTTACCCGCAGTTGGCTGATGACCGGTGGCGTCGAGGCGGCGTTGATGACATTGGAGAAATCAACCCTATCGCCATCGAAACGGTCGAGATCGAACGGCTCGCTGCCGGGCTCGATAACGGCCTTGATCAAGCTCCTGACACGCTCGTCGAGCTTGTAGGTGTTAGGGCCATAGAATAGATAATATCGTTTGAATTTTGCCAGCGCCGCTTGATCTATTGGGGACATATTATTTTGCTCCAGTGATGGCCATCAGGAAAGCTTCGACATTACCCCCAAAGAAGCTTTTCATAATATCAATAAACGCAATCGTTGCGAGTTGTCAATTGAGAAGTTGGAAATGTGGATGGGGGGAGTGGATTCTATTTGCGCGTCTGAGTAATTAACTGTAGGCGGCCAATTTATTTGGCCGCAATTAAG
>DOTU01000270.1:33788-35532 GCA_003520965.1 Candidatus Zixiibacteriota bacterium | reverse complement strand
ACAGGGCAACGTCCCGTAGCCGAAAAAGGGCCAGGCGAAACCGGATTTTACAATGGGCATTTCAGTACGGTCATGGTTGACTATACTCCGGAGGGGATCAAAACTCTCGACCCCAATAATGATGGGGCAAGCGAATTTGAAATCACCAGCGGTAAGATGGTACAAGACTACATAAAGCAAGGATATCTAAAAATAACCGGCAAAGGGGCCAATATCGATGCTAACCTCGTTTCTCCGGGGCCCTATATGAACGCCGAAAAGTAACAATAGTAAGCTGGATGTAAAACTGGGGGCTGTCCCGTGACAGCCCTTTTGGTTTTGGCTTTTTTTGTCGGGTTTCTCACTGAAATCGGGACTAGTGGGTTATAAAAGAAGAGCATTGTCATTACGAGCGTCCATTTGGACGCGCGGCAATCTGAATCTTTGTGCAAGAATACTCTTGTTAGGTACATTCAGATTGCTTCATCCCAGTCGAATCGACTGGGATTCGCAATGACATGCTTTGTTTTAATTACGCGGGGTGTTTTAGCCAGTCTTTGATTATCCGGGCGATCTCGTCAGCGGATTTGCAGCGATACTTGGTGCCACCGACCGAGTTCAGGAAGACGCGGCCGAATGAGCTTGTCTCCACCCGGCAATCGAGCAGTACCACGCAGCCGCGGTCGCTCGTTGTGCGGATCAGCCGTCCGAAACCCTGACGAAATTTTACCACCGCCTCAGGAAGCGATAACTTGGCAAACGAACTCTCCCCTCCTTTTTCAATCCGCTCCAGATTGGCCTTGAACCAGGGCCGGTCTGGCACTGTGAAGGGCAGCTTGAAGAGAATCAGAAGCTCCAATAGCTCGCCGGGGAGATCGACACCCTCCCAAAATGTATCGGTTCCCAGCAGCACAGCGCGCTTGGCGGCCTTGAATCGTCGGAAGATGCGATCCGAACCGTACGAACCATCCTGATGGAATAGCTCGATCCCCGCTTTCTCAAGATGATCCCGCAAATAGTCAGCGGAGTTGCGCAGCGCTCTGTGTGAGGTGAACAGCACCATGCTCTTATTTGCGCCTGAAAGAAGAATCGTTTCCAGGGAGAGATTGGCGGCGGCCTCAAACTCGCCCGCTTTGGGTGATGGCAGATACCCGGCAGACATAACCGCCACCTGAGCGTTGATATCGAATGGCGAATCGAGACAGACAGTCATAATCCGCTCTTTTGAATTGCTATCAAGGCCGAGGCGCGCAATGATGTAATCAAACTTTTTTTCTACCGTCAATGTGGCAGATGTGAATACCGCCGCTTTGAGATGATCGTAGAAGTTTTTATCGAGCAGCTTTCCGACGTCGAGGGGTGCGGAGAGAAAGCGCGGCGCATAGCGCGCCGATGACGGCTTCTCCGCCCAATAGACGAAATCGCTATCGGATGCGTAGAGGACATCAGCGGCAATGCGACCAAAATCGGTGATATCGGTGGCAAACGATTCGAGGCGTACAATCCCCTCGCGACGTTTGGGCAAGTTCTCGCGGCTGCGAATCTCCTCTATCAAATCCCTTAGCTTATCCTGAAGTATCTTGAGCGCCGCAATTAAGTCCTCTCGTTCGGGGCAATCGCAGGGGTTGTTTTCGGCGGTGAATGGTATCTCGCGCGCGTCACCGTTGCCGGACGGAATCTTGATCGATCCAAAAAACTGATTTGACGCGAAATTGACTTTGATGACACCATCGATTGCAGATTCCACGAGCGGAACCAGATCATC
>DOTU01000270.1:14799-33473 GCA_003520965.1 Candidatus Zixiibacteriota bacterium | reverse complement strand
TGCGTGGGGCGCGAGGTGTAGATATCGGAGAGGATACCATCAAGGCTGCGCTTATCGATAACACTTCCAAGATATGAAGCGGCGATCTTTTCGAGATTATGGGCTTCGTCGAAAATGATATTTCCGGCGCTTAAGGCCAGCTCACCACCCGAGGAGAAATCAGCGAAGGTCAAATGATGGTTGGTGACTACAATCTGCGAGGTTTGCGCCTCCCGCCTGATTTTGAGCAGGAAGCATTTATCGGAAAAGCGGCAGCCCTGACCCAGGCAGAAGCTGCCCTCGCAGGAGATACGGCTCCAGAGATAATGATTCGCTGATGGATTAAAGCCGTTGCATTCAGAGATATCGCCGGTTTTAGTTTTGTCAACCCAGAGCGAGAGGGCCGCCAGTGCCTCGCGGTCGCGCCGCTCGAATGAGATCTCGGCCTCGGGCAGAAGCTCGTAATATTTGTGCAGGCAGATATAGTTGCCCTTTCCTTTAAGAAGGACAGCCTGGAATTTATAGTTCATCGCTTCCTGAACTTGAGGCAAGTCTTTGTAGAACAGCTGTGTTTGTAGACTCTTGGTTTGAGTTGATATCACTACCCTCTCCCTATTTTGCGAAGCCCACCAGCTTGCGGGTAAGAGATAAGCCAGCGATTTACCGACACCGGTCGGCGCCTCACAGAGCAGAAACTCGGAGCGGTTGAATGTTTCAGCCACTTTGGTGGCCATCGTGGCCTGCTGAACACGATACTCAAAAAATGGAAACTGCTTGGAGATCAATCCGCCTTTGGCAAAACAATTTTTGACGGCGGCGGTATCGACAGGTATGTAATCGTCATAGCTTTTCTCAGGCGGCTGACCGGTAACGTTATCGGGATAAATATCGGCCTCGATCTGGGTATGAGTGGCGGATATAATCGTCATCTCCCCTGCCGATTTTGGGGCAATTCCTTTTATCGCCTGCCGGAAATAATCAAGGCTATCGGCGCCAAGGAGGAGGCGGCCAATAGATTCCCTTTCACCCACGTCGAGCGAGGCCAGATGCGAGATCAGATTTAGATAGATTTCGGCGGTTGCTTTGCAATCGTCTAGCGCCCGATGCGCTTGTTTTCGACTAATATGGAAATGGCTGACCAAGGAGGCAAGGCTGTAGCGCGCCAGGCGAGGGAAGAGTATTCGAGACAGAGCTCCGGTATCCATGACCCGCGGCTCGAGCAAGGCGAATTTCGGTTTTGATATGTGCGGTTTAAGGAAACCGAGATCGAACGAGACGTTATGCCCCACAACCCAGGGAGCGCCATCGAGTATCTTTTTATATTTGTCAAATACCAAACTAAGCGCGGGCGATTTTTCGACCATTTCATTGGAGATACCGGTCAGGCGGGTTATTTCGGATGGAATCGAGTCATCCGGTTTAATAAGCTCGGAGAACTCTTCGACGAGCTCGCCTTTGACATAACGCACCGCTCCAAGTTCAAGAATCTCGCAAGAGGATGGGTCAAGGCCGGTAGTTTCAAGATCGATAGCGATAAATGAATCGAAACTGCTCATCGTTGAATCGCGATCATCCTGATATCGGTCATCTCCTCGATGGCGAACTTGACACCTTCGCGCCCCAGACCCGACATCTTAACACCGCCATAAGGCATATTATCCGCGCGATAGGTGGGAGCATCGTTAATGATGACTCCTCCCACCTGGAGATTATGAATAGCTTGATTGATATGATCGATGTTTTTAGAAAATACACCCGCTTGCAGACCGAATTCCGAATCGTTCACCATATCGATGGCATCCCGAAACTCCCGAAACGGCTCAATACAGACCACCGGCCCGAATATTTCGCGATTGACAACTTTCATTTCGGGTTTGGTATCAATTAAAATCGTTGGAGCGTGATATTGCCCCTGACGACCACCGCCGACTACTATTTTCGCGCCCGTAAACGTGGCTTCATTTACCCAGGCCTCAACGCGGATAGCATCGGATTCTGAAATCATCGGGCCAATATCAGTCTTCTCATCGACCGGGTTACCACAAACGAGCATCCTGGTTTGAAGAGAGAAAGCTTGTAGAAAATCGTCGTAAATCTCCTGCGCCACATAAATCCGTTGCACGGAAATACAAACCTGACCGGCATAGGCGAACGCCCCGAATACCAGGGCCGGTACGGCAAAATTGAGATCGGCTGATTTATCGACAATGGCGGCGGAATTAGAGCCAAGCTCCAGAATCAAACGCTTGATACCCGCCTGGCGCGAAATCTCAAGCCCCACCTCCGGTGAGCCGGTGAATGTGATCACTCGAATATCATTCGATTTAACCAGGCCCATACCGACTGTATTTCCTGGTCCGTAGAGGAGATTGAAAGCGCCGGGAGGGAGATCGGTTTTAGAAATGATCTCGGCCAGCATAAATGCTGTCAATGGCGTGTATGATGCCGGTTTTAAGATAACCGGGCAACCTGCAGCGATAGCCGGAGCGACTTTATGCGCCACTAAATTCAGGGGAAAATTAAAAGGGGATATAGCCGCTACGATACCCGCAGGCACTCTGATAAAAAAGCCGTATTTCGATTCGGATCCGATTGCTGCGTCAAGAGGAACGGAGGCGCCGTGGATATCGCCGGCAAGCGCCGCGGCGAATTTGAATGTTTGCCGGGCGCGACGGACCTCGGCCAGCGCCTGCTTAATCGGTTTTCCGGCTTCAATGGCAATCGTCTCGGCAAGTTGCGATTCCTTCTCCCCTAATTGCCTGGAAATTGAATCGAGAACATTACTTCTTTTTTGAGCAGGAAAAGTCTCAAGCGCCTTCTGAGCCTCGCTTCCGGCGGCGATAGCCATAGAGACAAGTTCGTCGTCGGCGATTGGAAAAGAGCCTATGACATCGTTGGAATGCTTATTCACCACCTGTTGCCTCGATTGGCTATCGAGGAAATGTCCGCCTATAAAAAATTTCGCTTCAATCATAGTTGCCTCCGACGAAATTATATAACTCAGTTATACTCTCTGCAAGGAATATATGGGAATGACTGCTGTCTGATATGATAGGAATTATCGAGAATCGTCATTTATCAACCTGATGAAATGGTAATTCACTTTCGCATCAGGCAACCTGAAAGCATCATTATGGAGAAAAAGATGACGGGATAAGATTTGGGCAAAAAGTGGAAAGCAATGTTGCATTATGAAACAATTGTAAGTCCTTATGGGACATATCGATTGCGCGCCGAACTGAGCATTCATAACCTTATCCAAGATTTAGGTTGATAAGTGCCCTGCTTATGTGATAAATTGGGATATGAGCAAGCGGGATGACGAGCTCGAAATTTTAGAGAAACTTGCAGAATCTTTCAGTACCATGGGGAATTTCACCCAGGTCCTGCGCGATTCGTATTCCAGGCTTGAGGCGCAATATCACGACACCAATTCCCGATTGGCGCGGGTTAACGAGCTTCTGCGGAATTCGCTTTGCGAACGCAATCGACTAATTCATTATCTCAGCAATATTCTGGAAAGCCTCGATTCGGCGGTTATTGTAACCGACCAGTCGGGCGCAATTACAGTTTTCAACTCCGCTGCTGAAAAGTATACCGATATTAAGGCCGATGCCGCCCTGGGAAAGAAGCTTGATAGCATTCTTAATATGGGAAATTCCTTACGGTCTATTGAATTGCTTATATCGGAAAACGGCGCTGCAAAAGGCGAACTGAATTTACCAACGAAAAACGGTAGCCATGTCCCGTTGGCTTATTCGGTTACGAAGCTTCATCAGGAAAGCTCTGAGGATCAGCCAGGATTTGTAATCATCCTCTATAATCTTTCGGAGGTCAAGCGACTTGAAGATAATCTCAAACAGGTATCGACACTGGCCGCTTTGGGAGAGATGGCAGCCACGGTAGCGCATGAGATTAGAAATCCACTTTCGGGCATTGCCGGGTTTACGGCACTGCTACTTCGCGATCTTAATAAAGATGATCCCCGCCGTCGGCTGGTGGAAAAGATAAATCAGGGCGTAACCTCGCTCAATGGTATCGTAGCCAGCCTGCTTGATTATACCCGGAGCATCAGCCCGGTCAGAGAGAATGTTGACGCTGTCTCCGTGCTTGCTGAGGCTGTAACCGATTTGCAGGCAGCGCAAGAAGCGCGGGCACATACTATCAAGATTGAATCGGGTACAGCGCAGCTTCAGGCCAATTTCGATCCGCAACTTTTCCGGATGGTGATCTTTAACCTGGTTAAAAATGCAATGCAAGCCAGCCCCAACGGAGGCCGAATCAAGCTGACTATTAAGCGAAGATCATCTGGAGAGCTTTGCCTTATGGTCGATGATGATGGCCCTGGCATCCCCAAGGATTCGTTAGCTAAGATATTCACGCCATTTTACACTACCAAAGCCGACGGCACCGGCCTGGGCCTGGCAACCGTTAAAAAACTGATTGAGCTGCATGGCGGTAAGGTTGCAGCTGAAAACCGTCCGGAAGGCGGGGCACGATTCGTAGTAGAAATACCAGACCGGATTAGCGGAGAGTCTGTTGAAATATAAGATTCTTATTGTCGATGATGAAGCGATCGTCCGCGATTTCGTAACTGAAGTTCTAATCCGGATGGGACATGCTCCCCTGGCAGTCGATAGCGGCGAAAAAGCGCTCCAGTATCTCCAAAGAAATGAATATGATCTGGTTATTACCGATTATAAAATGCCTGGTATTTCGGGCATAGACCTGCTTCGGGAGGCAATTCGCCTATGGCCCGATTGCCGAGTAATTGTCATTACCGCGTTCGGAACGATCGAGCAGGCCGTGGGCGCCATGAAACTCGGGGCGCACGATTACCTCACTAAACCAATCAGCCCCGATCATATCGAGATGGTGGTCTCCAAGGCGCTGGAATATAAAACGCTCAAACTTGAAAATCGGATGCTGCGCCGCGAGATCAGCGAGAAATATTCATTCGAGAATATTATCGGTAAAGCGGCTCCGATGAAAATGGTTTTCGAGCTTATCCAGAGGGCAAGCCCGGCCGATTCCACGATACTTATCAGCGGCGAATCGGGAACTGGAAAAGAGTTGGTAGCCAAGGCTATTCATTACAACTCGTCTCGCGCCGGCGGACCGTTTATCAAGATGAACTGCGCCGCGTTACCTGAGGGATTGATTGAATCGGAGTTGTTCGGTCACGAAAAAGGCGCGTTTACCGGCGCTATCCGTTCCACAAGAGGAAGATTCGAGCTCGCCGATGGCGGAACGCTGCTACTTGACGAGATATCGGAGATTCGTCCCGGGCTACAGGCCAAGTTGCTTCGTGTGCTGCAGGAGCGGGAGTTTGAACGGATCGGATCGGGACAGAGTATCAAGACTAATGTCCGCGTCATTGCCACATCCAACCGCGACTTGAAAGATGAGGTAGCCAAAGGAACTTTCCGGGATGATCTTTATTACAGATTAAATGTTATTCCGATTGAACTCCCTCCTCTTCGGCAGAGAAATGAGGATATCCCGCTTCTCAGCGAATATTTCTTGAGCAAATTCGCCCAGAAGATGGGCATTCCCGCAAAAACTCTCTCGGAGCGGACTCTTCAGATGTTCAGCAGTTACGCCTGGCCGGGGAATGTGCGCGAACTTGAGAATATAATCGAGCGGGCCACAGTCATTTCCAGAAACCAGGAGCTATTGCCAACCGATTTTCCTGCGGAAATCTCGGTTGGAATCTCGGAGATGACCAAGGGCGGCATCGAGGTCGGCCTGACAATCGATGGCGCTGAGAAGATGCTTATCATCAGAACGCTTAAGGCCAATTCCGGCAATAGAACCAAGACCGCTGAGGTATTGGGAATAACCACGCGCACTCTACGCACCAAGCTCCAGGAATATGGCCTGGGAGATGGAGCGTGAAGCGGTACTGAGTAATGAGTATTGAGAAAATAGTTAAGAGAATAAATATTTGATTTGATAATAAAAAATTATTACTACAAAACAGAAGTCCCACGAACGCTACCCTAAAAAAAGCTGCCGGGTTAGTTGACCCGACAGCCATTTTTGTTTATAAGGTGAGGCCATAATTAATTATGACACTTACCAATTATCTTATTACTATTTGTCGTTAAAGGCCTGGACCGGCTTTTCAACGATTGTTGGCGTAACGAAGATCACCAGATCGCGGGTTACAACCTGCCGCTTGTTATATCCAAAGAGATAGCCCAGAATAGGGATATCTTTCAAGAGTGGCAAGCCAACCTTTAAGGTGTTGATTTCCTGGTTGGTCAATCCGCCGATTACAGCAGTCTCGCCGTTTTCCACTACAACGTTGGTCTCTGCGTTCTGGGTGTTGATAATAACACCGTTAGGATCGAATTGGTAAGAGCTACGCTCTGGCACCAGATGCAGGAGAATACGATTCTCCGAGGTCACATGCGGGGTGACGCGAAGCTTGGTACCGACGTCATAGAAGGTGATGATGGTATTGCCGGACGGATCAAACTGCTTGATCGGGATCTTCTGGCCCATCTGGATATAGGCTTCGACGTTATCAAGCGTGGTAACCTCAGGATGGGCTATGATCTTGCCTTTGTTTGAGGATTCCACAGTAGCCAGAACCGCTCTGATATTGAAATTCTCTTTTCCAATTTTCGCAATTTTGGAAATAGAGAACTGGCCAATTTTGGCGCTTGAAACCTGGCTACTACCATTGACGCCGCCTTCTTCAGCGGCCCGGGTTTGACGATCCGGACTATCGGTAAACAACGGTGGGATGGCAGCCTCGTCTGGGGAAGGTTGACCGTTAACGATCTTAGGTGGAGAATCGGAATTATAGTTTTGATTGACCAGACGCCAATCTACACCGATCTCGCGCAGGAAGCCGCTTTCAACCTCAAGCAACTGAGCGGATATTTTTACCTGCTGAGTTTCTTTGTCGAGCGCGCCAATCAAGTCCGTCACCCTGGCAAGATTATCTGCAAGGTCGCGAATAATCAGTGAGTTGGTGCGGGCATCAACATCGACGGTGCCCCTGGCCGAAAGCAAACCCTTGACTGCGCTTTTAATTTCAGACGCAACATTGTACTTGACTGAGAAAATCCTGGTCTCAAGTGGTCTCATAGTTTCTCGATCCGAGAGACTCTTTTCCTCAGCCGATTTTTCGGTATAATAGTCGGAGGCCTTGACTACCCTGATGTAGTTATCTGAATTGATTCCCACCAGGTTGTAGGTCTGCAGGATGATATCCAGCGCTTCTCTCCAGGTTACATTGGAAAGATGCACTGTAATGTTGCCCTCGACCGATGGAGAAGCCACGATATTGACTCCGCCATAAGACGAGAGGTACATCAGTACCGATCTCACATCGGCTTGTGTTAGATTTAAGGTCTTGATGACCTGTGTTGAGCCCGAGCCACCGGCCCCGGGAACTACATCGATGCCTTCCTGGCTGCGCAATGCCCCGAAACTCATGACCAGAAGACAAGCCAGTGCCAGAGCACCAGCAATCAAGATTGAGAACCTGCGCATATACTCACTCTCCTTTACTTAATTTCCGGGACTTGCAGTTCCAGAGCCACGGTCCTGGTCCAGCCATATTCACTTATCTGGAAAATGGCCTTATTGTCCGTGACAGATACTAAATAACCGCTCTGGACCTTGTCGTTCGGTTTTAAGATATATCCATTACCATCGTTATCTTCAAGCAAAGCGCTGCCAATGCTCCTGGTATCCTCAAGAATTCCAACGAGCTTCAGGTTCTCCAGTGAAGGTATCCCCACTTTGATATTACCCTTAGTCATGCCTATACCAACCAGAGGAGAGAAAGGATCCTTCTCATCTTCAGCGGCATATTCTACAGTCTTCCGTTTGGCACTGGTGTCCACCTCGATACCCTGCGGTACCGCCGCCGGATCATCCATAGCCATTTGTTGAGGAACTGCCTCAGGCTCGTTCACCGGGACAGCATCGGCAACCGCTTCCGGCTCTGGAATATTCTCAACCGGCTTCTGGACAACGACGACTGGTTTTTCAACCGGTTTCTGAATCGGAATTTGCGGAGGGGCCTCTACAATAGCGGCAGGCTTCTCTACAGGCTTTACCTCCACCCTCTGTGGCGGGGGAGCAACAGGTCTTTCTACAACAGGTTTTGGCTTTTCGATCATTGGTTCGGAAACGACTGCCTGAACCTGTCCGGATGATTCCCAATTTACCGAGGCCAACTCGTCGGCTACGACTGGGAATTTGATTACAATGCTATTTCCATTTTGGAAAGAGCGAAAATCAATTGGCCGCTTGATATCGAGTACCACCCTGGCCTGAAGGTCGGGTTCCGACCTGAACTGGCTGGTGCGGATCGATCTGAACGACTTCAGTGGCAGACTTACAAACTGCTTTTGGGGCAGGTCGTTTAAGACGCCGCTTAAGTCGATTACGATCCGCTCCGGCTTGGAGTCGGTCAAAAAGGCGTTGTACTCGCAATCGGCGCTTGTAGTAATCGTCACCGCGATTGAATCTCCAAGGCGGGCTATGCCAACGCTTTCGAGATTGTTCGCCGCGACAGGCCGCAAACCAAGCCCTAAAAAGGCCAAGAGCGCGACCAAAGCTATCATCTTAATATTTGCCCTTTTCATCCAGCCGCATCCTGCTTAACGTTATAGGTTAACATTCTGAAAGTCGCGATTACATCCTTCTCAGTATCTTTATCATCGCCGCCGTTAACGGTCCTTGATTTCAAATCAAGATCGGAAATGTTGACAATGAATGGGAAATTAGCCACTTTGGCGAAAAACTTACCCAGCCCGTGATACGAAGATTCCACCTGCAACGAGTAGCTGTTGGTGATATAGAAATCGCCGGTTTGAGGTCCCATTGGCGTCATATCCAGGACTGTCGAGTTTGTGACCTGTGCAGCCGCGTGAATCTGACTGAGGAATGATTCATCTTCTTTGGTTTCCGGCAAGAGGAGCTCCACCCTCTTGTACTTCATTGTCAGATTGTCGAATTCCCTTTGAAGATCATCAAGGGTTGCGGCTTTCTGCTTAACACTGTGCAGATCAGCCAACTCCTTTTCGTACTGCACTTTCTTAGCGGTTATCTTCTCGGCATAGACGCTGAAAACTTTGGAATACCATAGATAAGACGCCGCCATAAAGAGCATGACTACGAATGCGATGATTTGAATCTTGGGGTCCTTGTAATTCATTTATCCCCTCCCGCTGTACCTTTAAATCCCGGCCGTAACCGGACTATTTCATCCTTAAAATTGGTTCTGTACTGTATTTGCCGCCTGGGCCGTCTGGATATCGACATTCTCGATAGCCGGCGTTACCAGGTCACAATTTAATTTGAAATTATAAGCATCGGCTTTTTCAAGCTGCTGTAACTTGATAGAAGCGATCTCGATATTGGCGAAATAATCTGACTTTTTTAGCCTGATAAGGAAAGTAGCCATCGCATTGAGGGAGAATGAATACCCCTCGAGCGTTGACCTCGACCCACTGGCAATAGTCGTCGGCTGAGCAGCTACAGGCGTATTCGGCGTCGCTTGAGTTACAGGAGTAGCTTCCGCAGCCTGCCTGATGCTTGTTAGCCAGACATATTCCGGTACGCGGTCAGCCAGATCACCCAGCAGAGAAACCCAATACTCCCGATTTTTGTCGAGAAGCTGAATGGTGGTCATCCGCGACAGAATTTGTTCTTTTTTTCTGCTGATCTCATCGATCTTGACAATCTCAGAGGTATACTTGGCTGTTTCGGCTCTGGAAATCGCCAGCTTTTTATCCAGCATCGATAAGGTTCGCGCCTGGAAGAAATAGCTATAGATTGCCATAACGCCGATCAGGGCAACGCAACCGCTCAAAACCATTACCAGGTTTTTGTCAAGCTTTACATGAAATCTGCTTCGCTGTAAATCTTTTGGCAGTAAATTAATTTCTATCATCATAGCCTCCGAGCGGCCAGACCGATGGGCACCGCCAAAAGCGGAGCCACCTTCTCAGGCTGAAATTCTGTGAACATATCCGGATCATACTCTATATTTCTTAATGGATTAAAAATCTCAACCGGAATGCCCAGCTTGCTTTGGAGAAGCTCAGGGAAGTATGGAACCAATGCTCCGCCTCCCGAAAGCACAATCCAATCAAGCTGGCGAGCGCCTGAAGAGTTCTTGAAATATGAGATAGCGACATCCAGCCCCGCCAGAAGCTCCTCAGATGCGGTGAAGACCGTAGCCTTGAACATATCCTGGTCCATGGAATTATCCATCTCGCCTTTCAATGCTTTGGCGGCCAGTTCCTGATTGAGCCTGAACTCTTTGCCAACGGCGTCAAAAATAAGCCTGATACCGTTGGAGACATCCCTGGTGGAATGATATAGGCCGTCTTTAAGGAAAGTGACATTGGTTACATCGAATCCAACATCGATGAGGGCGGTTACGCGGTTGGGATCGATCTCATAATTAAGCTCATAAGCGTTCAGGATAGCGAACGCGTCGGTATCAACCACAACCGGTCGAAGGCCGGCGTCCAGGATGAGATCGAGGTAGTTTTTGAGGAACTCGTTTCTGGCAGCGACCAGGAGCACCTCCATCTTGTTGGTTTCGTTATCAACCTTGATAACATGGTAATCGAGCGACACATCCTCTACATCAAACGGGCTTCTCTGTTCAGCCTCAAAAAGGATTGCCTGCTCAGCCTCGCCGCCGGTCTTTTTGTCCATCACTATCTTGTCGGTGATGACGCCGTGCCCGGCGATCGAGATGACGACGTCCTTGATCTTGGGATCAGTTTGATCCACCAGATTCTGGATATCGAATATGACGGCATCGCGATCCTTGATTTCCTCGGACACGATGGCATCAAAGGGAAGCTCCTTTAGAGCCAGCGACTTTAAGACATAGCCGCCAGGCTTTTTCTGGAGCCGCACGAGCTTGATGGTGCTGGCGCCGACGTCCAGTCCAACTGCTAACTTTGATTTTCTTCCGAAGCCCATAGTTTTTTCTCTCTTGTCAAAGACTCTTGGTCTTGTACGAAAGACGTTTGTTATCTACATTTATCAATCCACTGGCCTTTTGGCTCATACACGTTTATTATCGTCTCAAAGCTTAAAAAGTTAACCCCCTGTTTTAAAATCTTTATGGATTTAATTGGGGCATGATTATGACAGCTTACTGCAGCTTGGTCTTGCCAGTGGCGGCCAGCACCGATATGGTAAAAGGTGAATCGGTATTACAGCTGTTAACGCCAACGGTTCCGCTTTGGGAAGCCGCCCCGGTAGGCAGCATAACGATACAGTTATTTGCGAAGCCAACTCCAGTGAGCACCACGCTTGGATCGATATTTACAACCGTGCCAACGACCGAATCGCCTGTGGCATAAGTCATAAGTGATAAATCCACCTTATCTTTAAATAACAGGTAGGTCCTGACGTTTGTGTCAAAATAAACACCGTATTGGACATTTTCGGCAATGGCTCGGCTGCGGGCTATCCTGATAAAATTAAGGATATTCCTGGCCTCGGCCTTGGTTTTTATTCTCGGTATTGTGCGAGTGAACATCGGCACGGCTATGGCCGCCAAAATACCGATGAGGACGCAGACAACCGCCAACTCGATCAGAGTGAAACCGTGTCGGCGCGCAGATTTTTTATTAGTAGATTCCATTGTTTACAAACCTCCGGTAATTCTATCGACCTTATGTCTACCATCATCCTTATCGGCACCAGTTGAGAAGAATATTAATGACGGCAATCCGTATACCTGAATTAAGAAAGCCGATCGAGAACTATCCGGCGATTAATTTAAAGGAAAATTTACTGTTGTCACTCGGGAATAACTACGAAGCTCATCCTTTCCATCGTAGCTTATTCCCCCTATCCGGGCGGTAATGGTTAAAACAATGTTTTCCTGGCCGAGTTCTCGCGCCCTAAGCGACACAATTTCCCCGGCAAGTGTAAAGCGCCCATTATTATCGATCCGGATCAATCGTCCGTTCTCATCAACCAGATATTCTCGCTGAAAATTAATTCGTTTTATTTTAATTATATCAGTGTCCGCCAGATGCTCGATAATGAGCGGATTTTCGCCATCAGATTTGATCTTCCGGGTCAGGCGAAGGTCGTTTGCGATAATATCAACAGCGGCGTAAAGAGCGCTATCAAGGACTGAGTATTTTGATCCATAACCAGCAGCCCGATTCGTATGATCCCGAAAATTAAAATAGGCGGTAGCTAAAGTGGAGATCAAAATTATAATAATCAAAAGCTCGATTAATGATATGCCTTTGTTATCCGATCTCACACATCCTCCGGGGGTAAAGCTGTTTCAATTCTAAACAGTCGAAATGCAAAACCCATGCCGCGAAGCCTATAATTCGCCTTTATCTATGGCAGGATGGAATTTATGAAGGTTAGAAATGCTGCGGTTAAGGGGCAGTTTCCATGTTCTTGCTTGACTTAATATGGGAAGCCGGCGAAAAGGATTGGATGTTGGCTATGGTTTTTGGGCAGATATATTGACCATGTTCAACACAATTTCAGAGGCAAATCAACATTTTTCTAATCCGAGTAATAATAATCTCTCCGAAGGTCCGAGGAAAATATTATAAACATTTTTATAAATCAATCGGTACCCGGAACGGAGACAGAAGCCTTTCAGGCTTTAATTACATATTTTGAATTGTGAACTCCACCGGAGCGATCAGTCTCAAGAAGCAAGTAGTTATAGAGCATACAAGGTTTGTACGAAGAACATTTGATTACTTCAGATTGATTCTATAGATTAATATTATAGTATCCTATGGCAGCCCCATAATAAGAAATGGAGACGCCAGTTCGCGCCTCCATCCGGAATCAGGTTTCTCCTCGCCTAACCAATATTGAAAACCGGTCTAAATAAAATGAACTTTATGTTGTTACCAAGTCGGGCAGGCCTGTTAAGGGTTGGGCATGGTGTTTGATTGTGTTTATCAACTCGCTGATAGAAGAGGATTTTACAACGTAATCATCCGCCATCCAACTTAAGAAGTCAGTCTTGTAGACAGAAAAAGCTGAATTGATAATAATCGGGATTGTTTTGTCAATGGTTTTGATTTCCTGAAGCACTTGCAAACCACTGATATCCGGAAGCATTATATCCAGAACAATCAGTTGGGGACGTTCTTTTTTTATCCAATCGATAGCTTCCCTGCCGGAAGATACGGACCGTACAGTAAACCCGGCTTCCTCGATCTCATCTCTATAAAGATCCCTCAGATGCCCTTCGTCCTCGACTAACAGAATCGAGTTCATTTCCCCTCCTTGAATGCTAACATTGCGCATCCTGATATTACGGATTTTTTATAGCATCATATATATATGGCCGTCAAGAAATATTTTCTTAGCGAACGGCTTCTACCCAACTTCCTCCATTTTCCGCAGTTTCAGACGCCTGGAAATATGTGTGGAACGATCATCGGTTTCTTTATATTCGACAATGCGCCGTCCCAGATCTCCTACGGTTTTAACTCCGATAAAAGGTCCCTGCTTATGAAAGATTATCAGCCATTCGAGATTACAAGCGAGATCACTGGTTTCTATAATATCGGCGAGAATCACGCCAGCGCCGTTTTCCAGAGCAACATAGGCCCGGCAATGGCCGTCAAATAGACAAAACTCGTTATCGATTATCGTTACTGCTACAGCGGGCAGCAGATGTTGATCCCCGCGCTGCCAGATCTCCCTTATTCTGTTAAGTTTGGCCTTATCTATAAACCAGTTGTTGGGCCTGAGTTCGTCCAGATTTACAAACTTGATCATCTCTACTTCCCCTTTGATGTCAATCAGCCGCATTCAGCAACGGATAGATTTGTAAACTTCTCGCTCTTGAGAATTTCCCGGCGAATATGAGAATAACCTTGATATATATATAAGCTGACAGTGTCATAAGTGTTCCCCGTTATATCGGCAATTTCTGAATATTTAAACTGCATAAACGCCGATAATACTATTAGCAGTCGATTTTCCAGGGGGAGATTCCGAATGGCAGCAGCGATTGACTCTTTTGAAATCGACTTAAGCGCCGGGCTCTGATTTGAGGAAAACAACTCTTCCTTACTAATATTCTGGTCAATATTTGAACGGTACTTCAAATTGCCATTCCCGCGGAGAATACCTATGAGGATTTTAAGTAGTGTCATCTTCCGATCTTCCTCAGACGAACCCCCATTCCAGGATCGATAGGCATCGAGAAATGTATCCTCAACAAGCTTCTCAGCGAGTTGTTCATCAGGGGCCATCCACACGGCAACTTGCCAGATTAAATCCAAATACGGTATGGCTTCTTGATTGAAGCGATCTGATTGTTCTCTGGTCATAATGACTCCTATATTAGTTTGTTAAGAATAGTGCTGTAATTCCTTATGGCCGTGAGTTTCGGCTCGCTTGTTTATTCTGGTTTTAGAACTACGGTGATTATGAGTTATATTATGGATCAGTCAACGGGAATTAAGGCCGTAGCGAATGAGTAGCGCCAAATACGTAGTTTATGAGTGATAAATCAGGCCTGTTAACCTAAAGCTAATCAATCAGTTAGGTAACGCAGTTGAAGCTTAATATAATCAATATACATGAAATGTTGTTGCATCAAGGCATCATCGGAGGAAAATGGCTCGGATGAAACGCTGAAATAAAAGCCTTAATGCGAGGCTATTTAATAAGAAGCAACCTGCTGGAATTCAGGTCTATTCCATTAGTCACCCTGCAAAAGTAAATACCTGAACTTATCGGATCGCCCCGTTGATCGGTACCGTCCCAGGCTAATGTTAACATTCTCGGCTCCAGCCGTTCGGCTAAAAGGCTTTTAACCTCTCGGCCAAGAATATCGACTATATCGACTGTCAGATTGCAGGGCTGGCCGACACAAATTTCGATTTGAGTCTGGGAGTTGAATGGATTGGGATAAGTTTTAACGATCCGGAAATCTTTTGGGAAATAAACCGGCTCGCCATTTACGGCCAGAGCTTCGCCCTCGACAATATGATACCTGGTATTGACTATGAGGCTATCGTAAATATCATATCCGGTGCCCGGCCAAAAGACCCACAGATTACCGATAATGGTATCCTGCCCGACTCCGAAGTGTTGGACAAGCGAATTTTGCGAACCAAATCCCGAACCGGCGATAACCTGCCTCATCTGCGAATAGCCGCCACCCTGTAGTACCAGCTTGGCTCCGATGGCATCCTTATTAGAATGAGTACCTTCCAGTTCGAATTCCACCCAATTGTTGTTATTGCCATTATTATGATAAAGCTTACCGCCATTACCATACAAATATTCGGGAACAAAAATATCGAGGAACCCATCGTTATCGTAATCGCCGATGCTGGCTCCCCAATTATATCCATAATTAGTTAGTCCTGCCTGAGAGGTTAAATTAGTAAATCGTTGGCCCGATTGGTTGTGGTAGTAAGTATTTCCGGTACCGGCGCCGGTTACGAAAAGATCTGGCAAGCCATCGTTATCGAAATCAGCAAAATGGGCCGCAGACGTCCAGGTTGTAGCCGGCGCCCCCCAGGCCGAGGTATTATCGCGGTAACGTCTTTGCGCGCTGTCATAAAGAAAAAGTTTATCGGTATAATCGTGCCAGTTGGTGATATAGAGATCGAACCATCCGTCGTTGTTGACATCACCTACCGTGGCCCCATAGCCGCATGATGTTTGGAAATGAAGGCTGTCAGACACATTTATAAAAGTATGGCCGTAAGGCTGATCGTACATGCTGTTGCCGTGAAAATCCTTGGTGCAGAAAAGCTCCAGCCTGCCATCGTTGTCATAATCGAAGGCGATCGGAATATCCCACCAATCGGAATAAAGCAAACCCATAAAACCGGTTTCATCAGAGAATACATTGTTTCCGTTATTAGAGAGAAAAAATGGGAATTCGCGACTGGGGTAATACTGATTTGGCACAAACAGATCAACAAATGGCCCTTTGGAAAATGGGGCGAAACAAGCTGCAACGCCGCCCCCGGGCACATTAGCGCCAGATGAGTCTGATATATCGTCGAAATACCCCAAACCTGAATTATGCAGCAAAACATTTCGGCCAGCGCTGAAGGTATCCGGGGCTCTGGCAGAAAGATACAAGTCATCGAACCCGTCATTATCGATATCTGCGAAATTTACACCCCAGATTCCTGTCCGATAGGGAATCTGCGCTTCTAAAGTAACATTTGAAAAAGTGCCATCTCCCAGATTCCGATGCAGCCTGTTGACTCCACCTTCGCTGCCAATTAGCAGATCGAGATAACCATCCCGATCATAATCCACCCAGGCCGAGGCTCGGCAATCAGGGTAATTATTCAAATTAGCCTGTTGGGTAACATCTGAGAAAGTCACAGCCATGGCCGTTGGTGATAATGAAACGATACAAAGGATTGTAACGACGCTAACCAGGGATTTCATAAACCCTCCTGTTGAGGATTCAAGGACAAAATAGTTATTTGGTTCTATCGAATTATAGAAAATAGGATAAAAATGTCAAGAAAAATCGAAGACTATTTTTTCTATGATATTACGTACAACCGGCTGCCCGGGCAATGAACGGCGGGCAAATTTGCGGTATTATCGGCAATTGCCATACAAAGGCGCCGGGCCTATCCCCTTGAAATAGCGAACCAAATAGGTGATATCAAGCCCGGTTGTGGTACAGCTGCCATTGGCATCTCCGCTGAGTATCGGATTCGGTGTCGGTCCCATACCCTTAAAATATCTGACCAGAAAGACCACATCGAGGCCGGTAACGTCCCCTGAGCCATTGGCATCGCCAGGTAGATATGAAGGACCTGTATTGGTTTGAAAACGGGCCAGGGTAGCTGCCATTGCCGCGACAGCCCGGGTGATAGAAGCTTGCTGTTCGAGATTAAGGTTGCCCAACGTGTCGGCCACGGTGTGATAGTAGGGGTACCAATCGAACCCATCCCAGGCATCGATGAAAAAGATCGATGGGTATCCTCTGATGGCAAATGAATAGTGATCGGAACCATATTCAGGGCTCGAACCGTAATGAGGAACGGAATCAAGTGTTGTATAGGTCGATAGAATTTCGGCTCCCAGCGCACCCAGGGAGTAGGACCCGGGGTCCGAGAAAATATGCATATCCTGCTCATAAAGGCCACTGTAACCAACCATATCGACATTGATTACCGCTACGATTTTCTCGCCAAGTCCCTGCAAATAAGAAGCATAATAGCTTGAACCGATTAGCCCCTGTTCCTCGCCGCTGAAAGCCACAAAGCGAACAGTTAAATCGGTTCGATGGCCGCTGAGGGCCCGCGCAGCCTCCATAACCGCGGCTGTACCAGTACCGTTATCTTCGGCCCCGGGGGCGCGCTGATTAGGCGTTTCGCTGGTGCAGTCAAGATGCCCGCAAACAACTATTATAGATTCCGGATGAGTTATGCCACTCAGTTGTCCAATTACATCGCGCATGGTAACATTATTGTATTGATAGGCAAAAAAGGAGGTCGCCAGATGGAGGCTGTCAAATTCATCGAAAATATATTGTTCGGCCTGGCGGCATCCCTGTGCGTAGGAATACCTGGTAGCTATACTCGATAGCGCAGCGATAATCTGGCCCGAGGACTGTGGCGTAATAACGGAAATCAAATTGGCAATAGAGGTATCTGCATCAGTTATTCTTGGGATTGAGTAATCGGGAATTGTCTGCGCTGCCTTATCAACAGGCGAAAGCCTGGTTAAGCCCCAGCCATGTCGGGAAAGCGATTCAGCTTGCTCCGGAGTGGCTTTAACAATAACCGTTTGGCCAATTATTACATAGGGAATTGAATTCTCAAGCAAGGTCAGTGCATCATGCGATTTAATTCGTAATAAATAATAATCACCGGTTTCATAAGGCAAAATGGCGCCATCGGGTGATTGATCTTCCGAACTGCCAAAGGCCAGTGTAGTCCCGTTAGATGAGTAAACGGGCGCGATTCCCGGCGCTAAAGTGTTAGAATTGTAGATGAGTAAAATCGGCTGCGAATTGGGTGTGTACTGATAATTGGCGGACTGTAGAACCGTCGGGAGAGAGATGAATGCGATAATCAGCAGCTTTTGAATCATCCTTAATCTCCCTGCTCCCCAGAAATCTTTTTAAGCTGCACCAATATATTCAAGGCCTCGAGTGGTGTCAACTTTTCCGGATCAATTCCCGAAAGAAATCTCTTGAGCTTATCTTCTTCAGGCGAGAAAAGCGAAATCTGAAAAGCGGAGTTGGAGCGATTCGGGCTTTTCCCTTTCCCGGCAATATCTTCAGATTCCAATCGGGAGAGGATTTCACGAGCGCGGTCAAGGAGCCGTTCGGGAAGACCGGCCAAACGCGCTACCTGGATACCGTAAGAGTCATCGCAGCCACCCGGCAATATCTTATAGAGAAAGACTATTGAATCCTGCCATTGTTTGACCCCGACCTGGAGGTTAAATACGCCTCGGCCATCCTCGCCAAGCTCAATCAGTTCATGGTAATGCGTGGCAAAAAGCGTGCGAGCCTGCTTGCCGCGCACATTACTCAAATACTCAACCAGCGACCAAGCAATAGACAAGCCATCGTAGGTAGAGGTACCGCGGCCAAGCTCGTCGAGGAGTATCAGGCTTCTGTCGCTGGCGGTGTTGAGGATGGCAGCGGCCTCGGTCATCTCCACCATAAATGTGGACCGGCCGCGGATAATATCATC
>DOTU01000270.1:11637-14492 GCA_003520965.1 Candidatus Zixiibacteriota bacterium | reverse complement strand
TTTGCAGGGATCGGAGCGCCAATTTGAGCCATCAATGTGAGAAGCCCGACCTGGCGAAGGAAGGTCGATTTACCAGCCATGTTCGGCCCGGTGATAATGCCGAGCCTCTTTTTCGCGCCATCGAGAAAGATATCATTTGGGACGAATTTGCCGGGAGGAAGAATTGTCTCAAGAACAGGGTGACGGCCGTCATGTATCTCGATTTCCAGAGATTGGTCAATGGTGGGTATGATATAGCCGGTTTGGTCAGCCATTGACGCAAATCCCAATATAACATCAATGGTTGAAATGGCTCCGGCCGCGTCCTGAATTTTAGCGACATGCTCGCCAATTTCGCCAAGGAGTTTATCGTAAAGGTCGAATTCCAAGGTCTTAATTTTCTCTTCGGCATTTAGAATGAGCTCTTCTTTGGTTTTTAGCTCTTCGGTGATAAATCTCTCGGCCGCGACCAGGGTTTGCTTTCTGATAAAATAGGATGGCACTTTGGAAAGGTGCGGCCGGGTAACTTCGATATAGTAACCAAAGACCCGATTATATCCAACCTTAAGAGAAGTAATGCCGGTTTTCTCACGTTCGATTTTTTGGAGATCGTGAATATATTTTTTAGCTTCGTCAATGCCTAATATGAGATTGTCCAATTCCGGCGAATATCCGCGCTTAAAAAGACCGCCGTCTTGAAGAGTAGCCGGAGGGTCATCAATGATAGCTTTCGCGATGAGGTTTATAAGATCGGAAAAATCATTAATATGGGATAGTGATTCAGTGATTAGCTGCGACTGTAATCCGGCAGATACCGTTTTTATTTCTATTACCTTCTCAAGTCCAAGCCGAAGGTAAGCAATGTCTCTGGGGCCTGCCTTTTTCATGGCCACCTTAGTCGAGAGGCGTTCCAGATCGGGCATCCCCTTAAGTGATTCGGCGGCCTTTTTTCTAATATCAGATGCTTTTCGGAATGATTTTACCGCCTCCTGCCGGGCCTCGATAAGCTCAAGCATGGTCAGAGGGGAAAGAAGCCAATTGCGTAAGAGCCGTCCGCCTCCCGGGCTTTGGGTGCGATCAATCACCGAGAGAAGAGAGTTTTTGCGGCCCTCGTAGGGGGTCTCTACCAGTTCGAGGTTTTTGATGGTGGCAGCGTCAAGCTCCATATATTGTTCTTTATGAAGGCGCTCAATGCGGGTAATCTGGCCGACTCTCCCCGATTTCAAATCCTTCACATAAGCAAGCACCGCACCCGCAGCACCGATAGCCGGACCAAGCTGACCCAATCCGAAACCATCGAGGCTGGTGGTTTTGAAATGGCTGACAAGATCACCATAAGCCAGCGAAGCATCAAAGCGGTAATCGTCAATAGGGGTCACAGTTGCCAATGGGATGGCGGAAGCAAGCGTCTGCGATAAGGCGGCGCGGTGGGCATCGGGCACAATTACCTCCGAGGGACGGTGAAACGAGAGATTATCAGCCAGAGCAGCCGAGGGAAACTCATCGATCATAAAACGGCCCGTGGTAATATCCATCAGAGCCAATCCAGCTGTCTCCCCAGCAAAACTGATACCGGCGAGGTAGTTCGGTTTATCGGTCTCGAGTGCGCCGTCAAGGGTGATACTTCCCGGAGTGAACACCTCAGTTACTTCGCGTTTGACGATCCCCTTGGCTTGTTTGGGGTCTTCAACCTGATCGCAAACGGCCACTTTGAAACCGGCCTGAAGAAGCTTGGTGAGGTAACGGTTCAGGGTATGATGGGGGACTCCCGCCAGCGGGAGCTTTCCGGAATCGCCGTGATCGCGGGAGGTAAGAGCGATGCCCAAAATAGATGACGCAGTAACGGCGTCGTCACCGAATAATTCATAGAAATCGCCCATGCGGAATAGGAGGAGCCGTCCCGGATGCTGCTTTTTTATGGCATAATATTGTTTGAGAAGAGGAGTGAGCTTTTCAGGGGATTTCATAGTTGATTTTAATTGCCTTAGAATGTCATCCCGCTTTGAGCGGGATTTCCATCCTGAGGCATATAAAAAAATTACTGAAATTGGATATGGTATGGAAAATAATGGGCACAATAAATTGTGCCCCTACGTTTTTTTGACGATCTAATTGGTCAACCATAGATTTATCGCCATCGCCTATTCGATAAAGATCAGAAATTCTTCGCCTTCAGATTTTTCGAGATCGGCCTTGGATTTGCGGGCCAATGATTCATCCTGGAAGGGGCCAATAAGTACACGGTAATAACGCTGCCCGTCCTCGTCATAATCTTCCATTTTGGTTTGATAATTCTGCGTTTTAAATTTGCGCAGACAGTTTTTGGCATTATCTTTTTTAGAGAATACGCCAACCTGAATAAAATATCCGGCCTTTATGGCCTTGGGGATTTTCCCTTCGTTTGGAGCGGGCTTCTGATCGGAAAGGGCCGCCTCAAGCTCAAGTGAACCGGGAGCGGATGGGTAATTCTGCTTATATATTTTATAATAACTTTCAGCCCTGTCGAGTTTTCCCTGACGCAGGAAAGCTTCGGAGATTCCCAAAAGAGCGAACGGTGCGCTCGATGAGGAGCTTCCAATAATTTCTTTATACCCGTCAATAGCTAAATCGAATTTACCCAATAGAAGATTACAATCCGCGATTCCCAAACGGGCCCAGTCGGCAATCCCGGCGGTATCAGCCATCAGGATCTGGGTGTAGATATCGATAGCCGACTCATACTCCCCCGCCTGCTGTCGGCAAAGCGCCACTCGATACTGCTCATGAAGATCCATAGCCGCGTTATCGATAGTATCGGGATACATGTGGCTGGCGGTGATATTGAGTCCCTGGGCCGTATAATAGTCGGCCAGGTGACGTTTAACCTCGTCAAGATG
>DOTU01000270.1:11220-11366 GCA_003520965.1 Candidatus Zixiibacteriota bacterium | reverse complement strand
CCTTGTGGAAATTTCTGGATATATTCCTTGAGATAGATTGAGCAGTTTTTACCTGCGGGAGCTGTAACTCCCAAAAGATAGAGCATCTCTTCATTACCCTGCGAAGTATCGGCCGATTCCTGCAGGATATCGAATGCCGATTCATA
>DOTU01000270.1:4238-10857 GCA_003520965.1 Candidatus Zixiibacteriota bacterium | reverse complement strand
GCTCCGCAGTATGGGCAGACCGGTAGCAGGCGCGGGGCGGCCTTACTGCACTTGCGGCATTTAAATTCTTGATTGCGACGATTCATTTTATCCGCCAAACCCGAAAGCACGCTCAGGCCGGCCTCGAGACGGCGACTGGAAGCCATAATATTTACCAATCTTAGAGCTGCCATAGAGTTGCCAGGCTCAATTTCGAGAACGGATTTTAACAGGCTCTCGGCAGCAGAGAACTCCCCTTTTTTCTCGAGTATTCCCGCCAGAGCAACTTTGGTTGGGACGTTGGTGGAATCCTGGTTCAGAATATTTCGGTATATATCCTCCACTTCACCATAACGACCCAATTGAAACAGAGTCTCCTCGATTAAAGGAAAAGTGTAGTAAGCATACTTAGGAACTTCCTCACATAGGCGTTTGAGAAAATCAAGACCATCATCAACCCTTTTCTCGGATAAGTAGCTTTCGGCTATATAGAGATAAGGCAGCGGATTGGTTTTATTGAGCGAGAGAGCTTCTTTATAAAGCAGGCGAGCCTTATGGTACTCCTCAACCTGATGCAGGTCGAGACCCATCATCAGTTTGAAACTGGCCAGCATAGAGTCATTGGCACGTGACCCCTTTCTGAAAACGTCCTGGTATAGTTCGCAAGCCTCTCTCCATTTACGATCGCGAGCGTATAGATCGAGCAGACGTTCGGTTGCCCAGATTTTCGAGCCGCCATTTTTAGACATGCGCTCCAGAATTTCGAAAGCTTTCTCTTTCATGCCGGCCTTGATATAATCCTGGGCCAGGCTTTTTTCGATTTCCACTATCAATTCGGAAGGCACGTTGCGGCGCAGCTTCAACTCGCGGTGAATCTGCAAGGCTTTGTCGATCAGATTTCGATTGCGGAATATATCCCCCATCTTGAGGTAAGCGTCAATATTACCGGTATCCTGATCGACGGCCTGTCGGAATTTGATAAAGGCAGTGTGCTCATCTCCGGCGGTGAGATAACGAAGGCCATCAACATAAGCCTCCATTGCAGTGGCGCGCGGACCGGACCTTCTTTTGGAAAGAGCCATCACGGTTAAGATGATTACGATGGCTACCGGGATCAGCAGCCACCAATAGGCGGTAAAATCAGTCATCGATTGCAGTATCGGACGCTAAATCTTGCGGCGCGATCTCCTCCAATGGAAGGTTTCTTAGAGCCGTGATCTCTTCCAACAACTGCCTGTTTTTACGTTTAAGGTCGGATATTTGATTGGTGTAATTAAAGTGTTGGAAGATTGAAACCATAAACCAGAACAAGACTCCCACAACAAAGGCAACAAACATAACAATGATGATTGGAACCGAGGCGTAAGTTTTATCCGCAAGAAAAATCGTAGTAGTTTGCGATAAGTTCTGAATAGAAAAGCCCAACAAAAGAAGGAAAATAATAACAGCCAGCGCAGATTTGATTATCCACATAAATCCTCCAGATTCACACTGGGCATCATAAATAATAAAGATGTTACAGTCAACAGGAATCAGGCGGAAAGTTGGCATGGTTGTACAAAGCAAACGATTGATTATAATAAGATTAATAGGGTGATTATAACAAAAAAGCCTTCGCAATTTTACGCGAAGGCTTAGGCTTTATCTGCGGAAGGGGGGACTTGAACCCCCACGCCTTTCGGCACCACCCCCTCAAGATGGCGCGTCTGCCAGTTCCGCCACTTCCGCTAAAGAAGAACTTTACTTAGTCGAACCGGGCTTTTGTGTAGCCGGCTGCTGAGTCTGACCTGCCGGAGGAGTTGCTGTGGCCGGTTGCTGAGACTGCGTAGCGGGCGGCTGGTTGAACAGGTTATTGGATGCGCCATTACCTGTTCCGGGCTGGGTAGTCGCGGGCTGTCCTGGCTGAGTTGCACCAGGCTCGGTTCCCTGCTGTGTAGCTCCCGGAACCGCGGATGGGGTTTGCGGAAGCTGTTGGGTTTGACCGGTTTTCAAATTTTGAATAACGCCGGAGCTTTGGCTACTACCCTTGACTCCAAGCGATAAGAATGTCAGTCCGATACTTGAAACCATAAAGCAAATCGCCAAAATTGAGGTTGCTTTTGATAGGAAAGTAGCCGCGCCTCGTCCGCCGAAGACAGCGCCGCTTAAACCGCCGCCGCCAAAGGCGCCCGCCAGGCCCTCACCTTTTGACGATTGTAATAAAACTACGATAATCAACGCGGCGCAAATTAAGATATGCACTACGATTAATAAGGGATACAAAAATGCCATTTTCTAATCCAATCCTCCCACAAAATTTTCAGTAACCGCTAAAGATATCTACCTGATAAGATATGTCAAGTCATTATTTAACGGCTTCCGCGATAGCTGTAAATGAATCGGCATTCAGGCTGGCCCCTCCCACCAAAAAGCCGTCGATATCTTCCATCTCCGAAAGCAACCGGGCGTTATCAGGTTTTACCGAGCCACCGTAAAGGATACGGATATTTGAGGCTATATCCTGAGTCCAACATTGACTAACCAGATTTCGAATGAATTTGTGTACATCCTGGGCTTGTTGCGGAGTGGCATTACGGCCGGTACCGATGGCCCAGACCGGCTCATAAGCTAAAGTAACCTCGGAAATATCCGGGATCTCCGATAATCCGGCTCTTATCTGACGTTCAACTACAGATTCAGTAATGCCTGATTCGCGTTGCTCCAAAGTCTCCCCTATGCAAACCACGGGCTTTAGCCCGGCCTCCAAAGCAGCCTTTATCTTCAGCAAAACCGTTGCATCCTTTTCGCCAAAATAAGTTCTCCGTTCCGAGTGGCCAATGAGAACCATGTTGCAACCCAGACGTTTGAGCATGACGGCTGAAACTTCGCCTGTAAAAGCCCCCTCTTTTTCCCAATGAAGATTTTGCCCGCCAACGGCAATACGGGTTCCTTTTAGAATTTCGATTACGGCTGCCAGCGAGGTAAACGGCGGAAAAACCGCCATATCGCACCAGGTAGCATTTGAAAGAGAGAGCTTAAGTTTGCCTGCCAGATCTGCCGCAGAAGCGGGATCGGTATACATTTTCCAGTTGCCAGCGACATACGGTTTCCTCATCGGTTCCCTCCCTTATTATTTAGGGCCGCCACTCCCGGTAAAGTTTTGCCTTCGAGAAACTCCAATGACGCCCCGCCACCCGTAGAGACATGAGATATCTTTTCAGCTAATCCGGCTTTAGCCACGGCAGCCGCGGAATCGCCTCCGCCAACAATTGTAATGCAACCCCGATCGGTGGCACTTACCAGACCTTGTGCAATTGCAAAGGTTCCCTGAGCAAAGCGCGGGTTTTCGAATACGCCCATAGGGCCGTTCCAAATGACCGTACCGGCAGAGTTGATATGTTCGAGAAAAGCGTCGATTGTACGAGGGCCAATATCAACACCGATCATCTCGCCTTTGATCCCGGCTGCGCTGACAATCTCGGTCGAGGAGTTGGGATCATTTAAGTCCGGTGTAACTACCACGTCAATGGGCAGGATTAGCTCGGATTTGCGGCTTTCGGCAAGCATCATGATATTGCTGGCTTCGCTGATCTTATCCTCTTCTAAAAGCGATTTCCCAATATTATAACCTCGCGCTTTGAAGAAGGTGAAAGCCATGCCACCTCCGATAAGCAGGGTATCTACCTTATCGAGTAAATTGGAAATAACATCGATTTTGCCTGAAATCTTGGCTCCTCCAAGGATCGCCACAAAAGGCCGGACAGGGTCCTCCAAAGCCATCCCCAGATAATCGAGTTCCTTTTTCATCAGGTATCCTGCTACCGCCGGCTGAATAAATCGGGTCACACCCTCGGTAGAAGCATGGGCGCGGTGAGCAGTACCGAATGCATCGTTTATATATATCTCGCCTAGCGATGCCAACTCTTTGGCAAAACCGAGATCGTTCTTTTCCTCCTGAGGGTGAAACCTTAGATTTTCCAGAAGCAGAAGCTCTCCGTTTTTTAGATTCCCGGCAGCCTCTTGTGCTGTAGGACCAATGCAATCATTGGCGAACTTTACTGGCAACCCCATTAGTTTTGAAAGGCGTTCGGCGACCGGTCGCAGGGAATACTTGGGATCGGGGCCGCCTTTAGGCCGTCCAAGATGGGACATAAGAATTACTCTCGCTCCAGACTGAACGAGTTTTTGGATCGTTGGAATGGAGGCAACCAGGCGCGTATCATCGGTAACCTTGCCTCCCTCGATGGGGACGTTGAAATCGACCCTGACCAGAGCTCTTTTGCCGGTTAAATCGATATCATCAATAGTGAGTTTGTTCATCAAATTCCTCCTTTTATATCAAATCAGGGATTAAATACGACCGTTATCGGCGGACACAAAGGCGAGGGAAGCCCGCCGCGCGTTTTTGCCAGGACGGCATAATAATAAGTACCGGCCCCTGGCGGCGTATCGGACGCCTGATAGTTGTAAAGTGTTTGAATGAGTTCCATGCTATCGACGCTGGTTCCGCGATAAAGATCATAGGATGAAGCGCCGGAGACGTAATTCCAAGTCAAGTACACATAGTTACCGGCATCTTCGCCATCCAAACCGTTCGGGGCGTTGAGAATGCCCGAAAAATAAACATGCGCATAATCCGACATATCTGAAAAGTGTCCGTGGTATATAGCCTGGACTTTATAGTAGTAATGCCCCGCTGTCGAGGGCCAATCATTGCCATGGGTAGTTGTTGTCCAAAATAATGGCTCATAATTGCCGATTGCCGTGTAAGCTCTATAAACGAGAAAAGAATCAGATACCGATCCATAAGCCCAACCGACATTAACATAATATGAATAATCATATAAGGTGAGATTGTTGGGCGGTAGTGGCCTGTTGCTAAAATATACGTAAGCATAGGGACTCATTGAAGATCTATGCCCCTGATTGTCAAATGATTGCGCCCGGTAATAATAACCGCCCGCTGTTTCGGGAATATCTGTGATTGAAGTGCCGGTAGCATCATCCTCAATTTCCATATAGTCCCCGCTCGGTTGAGAAGCTCTGTAAACAGAGTAACCGGCCGCCCCCGA
Source organism: Candidatus Zixiibacteriota bacterium (assembly GCA_003520965.1). Taxonomy (GTDB): domain Bacteria; phylum Zixibacteria; class MSB-5A5; order UBA10806; family UBA10806; genus UBA10806. Next base: position 5,827 of record DOTU01000270.1, on the reverse strand, counting down.
GACATAACTCCAGGTGACGATTACCGACATCCCGGTGTTTTCAGCTTGCACGCTAGATGGGGCAAAGAGGTTATTGGTGAAATGGACTATAATTGGACTCGACAGTAATCCCACCACGCCATCATAGGTTTCCGTTGCTACTTTATAATGGTAATCACCGGCTGCTGGTGGCGTATCGTGGCAAAACGTTGTGAAAGGTGTAATTCTCGCGATTTGCTGGTAGGTGCTACCACCATCATCAGAGCGATAAAGCAAATATGCGCCTGACCAATTGACATAATCCCAGGTAACGACCAATTGCATACCCAGATCCTGAGCTGATAAGCCGCTCGGAGGATCGAGACGGCCATCATAATTAGCAGAAACCTCCGATGATAAATCGGATTCCAAGCCGTTCGGCCCGATTGCAGATACTTTATAATATTGCAATCCAAGAACCTGGGGCCTTTCCTCTATATAGGCTACCGCCGTGGAATCGACTTTCTGGAATAAGTTATCGGATGCCAGTGAGCGATAGATATAATATTGGCTCGCTTCATCCGTTCCTTCCCAGGTCATATATAGGCTGGAACCGCGATCGACCATCGTAAGCGAAGGTGGCGCATCCAAACGGCCATCATAATTAACCGCAATAACCGCCGACGGTGAGGACTCTGTACTGTAATTAGAGATTGAAGTTACTCGATAGCTATAAATACCGAATGTCTGAGGAACATCGTTATACTCAGCATTAATACTTGTTCCGATCAGGTTCCAGCTTCCCTGGGTGCTTGACCGATAAATCTTGTATTGAATCGGCGAATCATCCTCCGACCACACGAGGCTTACGTAACTAATTCTATCAATTACTCTGAGGTCCGTTGGAGCGGCGAGAATTCCCAAGAAATCGATTTGAGCCTCATTGCTTGGTTGGGATTCTCCATTATGATTAATTGCCGTGACTTTATACTTGTAAGTATTAACCGAGGGAGGGACATCATAGTGACTTTCTAATTCATATCCGGAAGATACCGATGCTACAAGCTGGTAATTATCCTCGCTTACCAATGACCGGTAGACATTATGGGATGAAGAGCCATAACCACCTTGCCATTGTAAAAGAACAGTCGCTTGATATTCATTGAGAACTAAATTTGATGGGGCGGGGTCTTTTAGATCAACATTGATAGTAACAGTTTTCCCCGATTCGACGGTTATGGGAAACCGCTGAGTGCGCAACTCTTCGCCATTATAGAATACATCATACTGAATTCTATATTGGCCGGGAAAGAGATCAACATGATAATCACCGTTGGAGGCGCTACTCTCCGTGCTCATAGCGCCATCTGTCTTGCCGGAACCTTCGGTACTCAAATATGCGGATACTTCGATGGCTACGCCCGGGATACCAACTCCAGCGGCAGTAACGCGGCCTTCGATTGAGCCGGCGGTTACCCCGGTAGATTTATTGTTATCGGAACAGGCCAGCCAGATTAACGCAGTGGCAATTAAAGCCAACACAGATATTTTCCGGACCATATCACCCTCACCCGCTAAAGGTTTACCCCCCCGGAATCATAAAATTGTATTGAGCGCCAGGATGTCATCCC
>DOTU01000270.1:0-3886 GCA_003520965.1 Candidatus Zixiibacteriota bacterium | reverse complement strand
CCCCATTCGTTGTCGTACCAGGAAAAGACCTTGATCAGATTCCCGCCAGAAACCATAGTCGAAAGCGCGTCGAACACTGATGAGTGTGGATTGCCAACAACATCGCATGAAACGATCGGGTCCTCGGTGTACTCCAGTACGCCCTTCATAGGACCATCGGCTGCTTTCTTCATCGCGGCATTGATCTCTTCCTTGGTGGTTGGTTTTTCGACTTCGACAATCAAATCAACCAGCGAGCCGTCGGGTGTGGGAACACGCACTGCCACACCATCGAGCCTTCCCTTCATATCTGGAATGACTTCGGAAATAGCCTTAGCCGCGCCCGTGGTGGTTGGGATCATCGAGAGGGCCGCGCCCCTGGCCCGACGCAGGTCTTTATGCGGCATATCCAGGATTTTCTGGTCGTTAGTGTAGGCGTGAATGGTGGTCATGAAGCCGCGTTTGATATTAAAATTATCATGCAGGACTTTAACAACCGGCGCCAGACAATTGGTGGTGCAGGAGCCGATCGAAATGACCTGGTCTTTGCTTGAGTCATATTGATCGAAATTTACACCCATCACGAAAGTACCGTCATGCCCCTTGGCGGGAGCGGAAATGATAACCTTTTTAGCTCCAGCCTGGATATGCTTCATAGCATCTTCCTTTTTGGTGAACAAGCCGGTCGATTCGACTACGATATCGACTCCAAGCTCCTTCCAGGGAAGCTTTGCGGGATCCTTTTCAGAAAGAACCTTGATCGTTTTACCATCGACAGAAATAGCACCATCCAGCGCTTTCACCTCGCCGTTATAGATACCGTGTACGGAATCGTATTTCAGCAAATGAGCCAATGTTTTGGAATCGGTGATGTCGTTGACCGCCACAATTTCAAGTTCTTTGGTGTTCTTTGCCGCGCGAATAATCAGTCGCCCAATGCGCCCGAAACCGTTGATTCCTATTTTCACTGCCATTAAAGTTTCCTCCATTTTTTTATCCAAAAAAGACTTCAGCAACTTGATATAATTCTTCACTTACAGTTTTCAATTTTTGTACCGCGTCGGAAATCGGAATATTAACGATCTTATTGCCGCGCAGGGCAACCATTTGTCCAAAGCTGCCTTTGTTGACTAGGTCGATTGCGGCTATTCCAAAGCGGGTAGCCAGAACGCGGTCGAATGCGGTCGGCGAGCCGCCGCGTTGAATATGGCCCAGGATGACGACACGGGATTCGAAACCGGTACGATTTTCGATTTCTTTAGCCAGGAAACTGCCAATTCCGCCCAGGCGGACATGGCCGAAAGCATCTACATCGGCATCCTGTAAAATTAGTTTGCCGGCCGTCTGGCCGTCAGAATGGAAGCTGGCGCCCTCGGCCACAACCACAATCGAGAAATCGCGGCCATGCTCGTGGCGATGCTTGATAATATTGCAGACTTTCTCGATCTCAAACGGCCTTTCCGGAATCAGGATAACATCGGCGCCACCGGCAATACCGGACTCAAGAGCGATCCAGCCGGCGTGACGGCCCATGACCTCAACCACCATAACCCGATTGTGTGATTCGGCTGTAGTATGAACGCGATCTATAGCCTCCATGGCGATATTGACCGCGGTATCATAGCCAAAGGTGTAGTCGGTGCCATCGAGATCGTTGTCGATAGTCTTAGGAACGCCGATCACTTTCAAGCCCTTTGCATAAAGCTGGTTGGCAGCGCCAAGAGTATCCTCGCCGCCGATAGCTATTAGGGCTTTGAGATTGAGTTTTTCAAAATTCTCAAATATGGTCTTGACGCCACCGTCGACCTTAAGGGGATTGGTACGAGAGGTGCGTAAAATTGTGCCTCCGCGCGGCAGGAGACCGGATACTTTTTCACGGTCGAGGATTTCGTAATCCATCTCAAGCAGGCCGCGCCACCCCTTCATGAGACCGACAACTTCGTAATTGTATAAGTTTAGCGATCTTCTCACGATGGCCCTGATGACTGCATTCAGTCCGGGACAATCACCGCCACCGGTGAGAACCGCTACTCTTTCAGGCATAATTTCCCCTTACTTTTTTGACTCTGCATATAATCTTTCAATATGATAATTCATTTTTTACAAAAATATCGTTAAATAATTGCATTATATGGGAAAACTTCCCTTCCATGCAGAAATTTCTATTTTTATGACCAGATAAGTCAGAGGTCAGTATCCTTATTTTTCGATTCGGGCTTTTGCCTTATTTCCGTCAAAAGCGCAAAATCTACGGCCGCTGGATGCACCTTTACAGCTTCCCAGAAACATCTAATTATACTCCTATATAAATTGTATAGTCAAGTTTTTTTAAGGTAAAACGGAGGCATTTGGATACCACCCAAATACGATAGAAAATCGATCTCTCAGGCCGAGACCGCTCCCAGTGGGGCTTCGATTTCTGCTTTCGTATGGGCTATCCAGAGCGAACCACATACCTTGCAACGGATATAGTGCTCCGGGCCGTTGTCGAGTAGCGGTTCGAAACTATCCAGGGCGCATTTGGGGCAGAACGAGAATGTATCTTTCGGCCACGCCTCAAACATCTCCAATGGATAGTAAAGCCTCATTTGCGGTTTAGATTTGAATGTCAGTAACATAGGTTTGCCTCATATTGGCCAAGGGCCAGGTTTACATTTCTATATATCGTAAGAATTGGCGAAAAAATAAGGGGGGCCGGGGACAGGTGTTCTAAAGCTGGTGTTGCGGGATGGAACGGGGGAGCCAGGATGTCGATTCGTCCCATCCTGACGCAAATAAACTACTTCCCGCACACCGGGCAGCGGGGGTTTTTCTCGAACGATACGGTTTCGAATTCAAACGAATCAGCATAATAGATCAAAAGCTTGCCTGCCAACGAAACATCACCCTTCATCATATATTCTAAGGCCATTGTAGCTTGTAGTGTACCAATCGTCCCCGGCAAAGCGCCAAAAACGGGAATCGGTTTGGGTGTTTGCTTTTCCTCAGGCATGATACAAGCCAGGCAGGGTGTTTTGGGTGGATTGAAGAAGCTCACCTGCCCCTGCCACTCGTCAATAGCGCCATAAATGAAGGGGATTTTGAGATCATAAGATACGCGATTTAAGATTAATCTATCATGATGATTATCAAGGCCATCGATAATAATATCTGAGCCGGATACAAGTTGTATGGCGTTGCTTTCGGTGATCCTCTCCCCTACCGCCTCGATCTTGATACCCGGGTTTAACGCTGAGAGCCGTTTAGCAGCCTGAGTTGCTTTAGACTTACCGATATCATCCGTTGTATATAGAATCTGGCGGTTGAGATTGGATAGTTCGACAATATCGCTATCTAATAGCTTTAGATGTCCCACGCCCGCGGCAGTAAGATAAGTGGCGCTTACTCCTCCCAATCCGCCCAAACCGACAATTAGAACGGTCGCGCTTTTTAACTTATCCTGATTCCAACCGTCAACAAGAAGCTGACGTTGGTATCTTTGCAATTCAGATTCAGAGAGAGGCATGGGATATCAGCCGCCTGAGACCGGCGGTTGTAGGGTGATCGTTTGGCCATCGGATGGCACGTAAGAAAAGTCTTTGACTTTGCCATCGACATAGATGAAGGCTACGTAGCGTGAATCAATTGAAATCGCTTTCAAAATCTCGCTTATGGTTTGCTGGCCATCGAATTCAATTTTGCGGGTATAGTAATCAACATCGGGCTTGAGCATTGCCCGCAAGTTACCGCCGGATTTTAAGAAGATTTGCATCTAAATAATTCCAATAAGTGTCATTGCTTGGAGCTAAGCGACGAAGCAATCTGAATGTTATTAACAAGAGCGTTTTTTAATCAGATTCAGATTGCTGCGCGTCCAATTGGATGCTCACAATGACAGGTTATCGTATTGAGCGTCAGGTTCGGGGAC
>DOTU01000231.1:7177-7449 GCA_003520965.1 Candidatus Zixiibacteriota bacterium | reverse complement strand
AAACCAAGATTGAAATCTACTCGATTAAATTTAGCATCATCTCCAAATGTTAATTTGCTATAATCAATAGACAAGGAAATACCCCAATTCTTTATTGGCAAATAGGCTAATCCCAACAAAGTTTTATAATCTCCATAGAGGCCATCGAGACTATATGATCGAAAAGCCCCCGAAATCCCCCATCGCCCAAAGCCATAAGTAACGGAGGCGTTGTTCCAGCTAAGAGATTTTATATTATAAGGATTGGAATAAAGCAGTAGAACGCTTGGCCC
>DOTU01000231.1:0-6854 GCA_003520965.1 Candidatus Zixiibacteriota bacterium | reverse complement strand
CGCCAAAGGATCATCTCGTCTGGCCCGGAAGCCCAGATAATCTCGGAGGATAAAAAAATTAGGATAAAGAGTATCTTCTTCATGGCGCAATTACCACCGGTATACATTTGGAACTGGTCTCTGAGCCGGAGATAGTCGAAAGAAGCAGATATACTCCCGGTGAAAGTTCCTTGCCATCCGATGATCTACCATCCCAGCTTACCTGCCCCTTACCGGATAGCTTATCGATAAGAGCGATCTGTTTTCTCCCGGAGTCATCGAAAATTCCGAGCGTTATTGAGCTTCCAGCCGGAACAGAATAATCGATATCGAGCGCCTCTCCCTTTGATTGTGAGATCAGGCGTGTTGAAAGAGTAAGCGTTTCAATATCGGATTGCGTCTCTTTTGGAGAGTTGACCCGCCCAGGCGTGGAGCCATCAGGGTCAGTTGATAAATGCCAACTGCCTGACGGCGGATCGACCCCGTCTCTCTCCAAAGATTGCCCATCACCGGCGGCCGTACTCCAAACGCATTGATCAACGATATCACCGTTTTCGCGCAGAAGATATATTGCTCCCGAGGCATTCGATAGATTCATCCTGGCATTGAACGCAGGATAATTCTCATTGTGATGATCACCCCAATAGCCTGACGAGTCACCCCAGTATCCTTCAAACGAGGCCGAGCCATCTAACGCTGAAAGATGCCGCGCCAGTATCGCGTAGCTATTCGCCGGTACATATGCGTCGGGCGAAAGATGGGCAGTATCATCTTCTGAAATAAAAAGGAAATGCGTAAGGTCTATTGTGCTATCTGTACTGTTATAGATTTCTACCCACTCTAAAAGCGTCTGGCTGCCGGGCTCATTGTACAGAACTTCCGATATAACCGCCTGGGCAAAAAGGCTGACTGGCAAAAGTAGTATTAAGCAGATAATCTTCAAAGAGTGCTCTCCATTATCAAATAAAGCGGGCCGCTTTCTGAACTGTACGAATCCTGCCAGCGGTAAGTAGCTTTCAGAGAAAAACGATTTGAGATAACGGTTCTCTCCTCTACAAAATATTCCAGATTGCTGTTAAAATATGATCGCAACCTAGCGCTTAATAAAAATCCGGCCTTGATTGGCGCTGAAATAAAGATATGCGCAAACGACCGCGCGTTGTTAACGGCATTACCATCAACCCAAAGCGAGACCAAGGCCGCTGCTTCTATCTTTCTTCTCAAATTAAGGCCAAACTCACCCAATGTCCGTCCTGAGCCGCGCCCGGATCTTTCCGCGTAGCGTGCACTAAGATTCGCCCCGTTTCCCAGCTCAAAACGAGCGCCAAGATTGTTATCTAATGACGCGGGGTCATGGTTCGATCTCTTCCAGGCCAAAATCCAACCGACCAGAGTTAGCCTGCTTATTGCTACACTGCGGCGAACTGATAACCCACTCTCCCCCGTTTGAGGTTGACGAAAAGATATCGGAAAGCGCGGATCGTTGAAACTTTGATAATCTGGGTAAGCCATACCCGATGATTGCGGATTAACAAAGGACTCAGCATAATGCCAAAAGCTGATATTGAAGTTTCTCTTGCTTAATTCGCAGACCGCGCCCGCGCCCGATTCGGCATATCCAATTTCAGTTGACAGCCCAATATCGGGATGAGAAAAGTAAATCGAGCCTTCGCCGAGCGTCCGACGGTTACTTCCTTCAGAGAGTTGTGTCGCACTGATTGTCAATCCTATTTTGCTATCGTTAATTGGAATAGAAAATGCCCCGCCGCAAAAATCTTTGCGCACTGAGAGATATTTCTTTGATGATTCCAGTAACGTGTAACGATTATCGATTTCTATTTTGGCGCCATTATAATAACTGTTATCGGGATATAAAAAATCTGACCTTAAACTATCTCTTGGGATTCCCAACGGTTTGTAGTCATACCGTCCAATCCCCAAGCCTGAGCCAATATTAGTAGTGTAATTTCCTAACGTAATATTGATCCGATCGCTGGTAAATCCAATTATTCGTCGTTCGCTTTCCCAGGATGAATTATCATTTCGCCCCTTATATTCGCAATTCACGTTTCTATAAGTTGATGAGAGAAGAACATAACCAGCGTTATTCCCGTTCTGAATCCTCTGCCCTGAGCGCAGATAAATGCGTTGCGACAGTATATTTGGATTGTCTGAATAAATTTGATCGTTAATAGGAGAGATAATATCGGATAGCGGATTTCCCAGCGTCGACTGGATATACTCTGTGGTATCCTTAACAGCAGTACCCTCAAAAAGCTCGCGATAAAGCTGATAACTGTTATAATCGAAATATCCTTGATTCAACAGGGCATCCCAATCAGATTCAGTTTGAATCTGTCCAATCCATTGACCGTTTGTATTGGATATAAATAGAAGCGGCGGCAACAATGCTGCCATAGCGAGGCTTTTTACTTTCACCTGAGGCCATATTTATCAAGTTTACGATAGAGAGTACGTTCGCCGATGCCTAAGAGTTCGGCGGCTTTCTTCCTATTGCCGTGAGCATCCGCTAAGGCTCTCGTAACCAGCACTTTTTCCATATCTTCAACATTAACAGAATCGTAGCGAGCCGGTTCCGCCTCAACGGCCGGCTCAACAAAGCGGGCGCGTTCCAGTTCGCGCTCTATGAGATGCTTTAACGAAACCACCTCGTTTGACAACGACACCAGGGCCTGGAATATGAGTTGATGCTCCGCCGCCTCCGGAGTTCGCTTGGTAACCACCGGAAGGTAGCTGGAGTGAGCGGTATTTTCCATCATATACTTATCGAATTCAGACGCCGTGATCCGTCCACTCTGGCTGGTTGTGGTAAATGAATCGATAACATTTTTCAACTCGCGAACGTTGCCCGGCCAGTTGTAACGATGGAACAATTTCATCGCGCCCGGTTCGATCCCTAGGTTATCGCTCCCAAGCTCGCGTTTTCGCAGGGTCAAAAAATAGAAGGCAAGAGGGGCAATATCCGCTTTACGATCCACCAGCGGCGGTAAATCAATTGAGACAACTCGAAGCCTGTAATATAAATCTTCCCGGAACCGTCCCATTGATACGTCATTCGCCAAATCTCTATTAGTGGCCGCCACCAGGCGGAAATCAGCTTTTATCGGGACATTTCCGCCTACGCGAGTGAAACTTCTTTGATCCAGCACCCGAAGAAGTTTGGCCTGTATCTCAAGCGGGATCTCCCCGATTTCATCTAAGAAGATAACACCACCCGAAGCCTGTTCGAACACCCCGATTCGCCGAGCTGAAGCGCCTGTGAACGCTCCCTTCTCGTGGCCAAATAATTCCGATTCAATTATCCCTGGCGCCATCGCCGCCACATTGACTTCGATAAACGGGCTTCCGGGCGTTTTCGATTTATCGTGAATCGCGCGGGCAATCATCTCTTTACCCGCACCCGATGGCCCGGTGATGAGCACATTGATATCCGATCCCGCCACCTGCGAGACTACTTGAACCGCCGCTGCCAGTTCTATTGAGCGGCCAACCAAGCCGCAAGATTCCAGCAAAGCGCGATCATTTTTGATTTCAGTGAATGCCTGAACTATATCCGAGGCATTAGCAGGCCAGGGGAAACCCTTGTCGAAGAGAGGCTCAGACCATTCCTCGGATTGATATACCGCTATAATCGGTATGAATGGAGATTCATAATATATCCGTTCCAGAAGCTTCATGGGCTTTGGCTCGGAGCGTAAATCAAAGAGGATGCCGCTGGCTTTTACGAGAGACCCGGCCAGTCTGGCTTCATCATCGAATATCTCTCCCTGCTTTTCCGGCAAGGCAGTTATGAGCTTATCTGCAAAAGCTCTGTCATGAGTGAAAATATAGATCATCTTTTCTTCTTCGTTTTTTTCTCGGGTTCGGGATTGACGAGATTAAAATCGGCTCGTCTGTTTTCCATATCAACTTTTACCACCAGGATTCTTACCTTATCTCCCAACTTGAAGACTCGTCCACTGCGACGGCCGTAGGCGCGATGTTTCCCCTCTTCAAAAATAAAATAATCATCTTTGATAGAATTAAACGGCACAAACCCCTCAACCATCGTCGCGGCCAACGCTACGAAAATCCCCGGCCTGACTACTCCGGACACTATGCCATCGAACACACCTCCAACACGCTCGGAAAGAAATTCAAGCTGCTTGATCTTGATCGAATCGCGCTCGGCCTCATCGGCTGCGATTTCAGTGGCGGTGCAATGCGCTCCGGTTGCCTTCAAGGTTGAAGCAACATCCGAGATGATCTCCGACGTTAGTTCGCGATTGAGCAGCAGTTTTAACATGCGATGCACCAGCAAATCTGGATAACGGCGAATGGGTGATGTAAAATGAGTGTATATCGGAAAGGCCAGGCCGAAATGGCCAATATTCTCGGGTTGGTAGACCGCCTTGGCAAGTGATCGCAGCAAGATCACCTCCACAAATGATTCTTCCGGCTTGCCCTTTACAACCTCCAGCACTCGTTGCAACTTTTTAGGTGTGACTTCACCTCTGAAACTAAAATCGTAGCCCATTTCGCGCAGCAGCGCGCCGAAAATTTCGATTTTTTCCTTATCGGGTTTGGGGTGGACACGGTAGAGAATCGGCGCCCCCTGCCCTCCCAGATAACTGGCTGCGTAACGGTTAGCCAGGAGCATAAACTCCTCCACCACCTGGTGTGACGGCATCCTGGCTTGAATAAAGATATCGAGCACATGCCCTTCATCATCGAGATGAATCGTTGGCTCCGGTAGATCGAAATCAAGGCTTCCTTTTTCCAAGCGCTGTCCCCGAAAAACTTGAGACAACTTTAGCATTTGATCGAGAGTTTTGCCTGATTTAGTGTCGATTCGGCTTTTACCCTGCTTATCGAAGTAAGCCTGGACCTCGTCGTAATTTAGTGAAGCCTTGCTCTGGATAACGCTTTCTACGAACTCCCAACTTATCACCTTTGCTTGCGAATCAAGCTCAGCAATAAAAGACAAGGTCAAACGATCCTCTCCTTCAACCAGGCTACAGATATCGCTCGATAGCTTTTCGGGAAGCATCGGGATTACCCGATCGACGAGGTAAACCGAGTTACCTCGCACATGCGCTTCTCTATCCAGCGTCATTCCTTCACATACATAATGGGAGACGTCAGCGATGTGTACGCCCAATCTCACATTGCCTCCCTTGAGAGGCTCCAGGCTTATGGCATCGTCATGGTCTTTGGCGTCGACGGGATCGATTGTGAAAACTAATAAATCTCGCAAATCGCGCCTGCGGGCAAGCTCGCGCTTGGGAATAGCCCTTCTGATTTTAGCTAACTCAGGTTTGACCCCCGAATCAAACTCACGGGGTAAGCCGTGCGAGATCACCAGGGAGTCGATATCCACACCCGGAGAACCGGCTTGTCCGAGCACTTCCTCAACTTGCCCTCTTGGAGGGAGAAAGGAAGCCTCCCAGGGGTAAAGGCGGATCGTAACGATCAGATTTTCATTTAGCGTGAGACCTCGGGGATTATCAACCTCGATATTACCCTTGTAATGAGGATCGTTCGGCAAGATATACATCCCATATCGGCTCTTATAGAGATGCCCAACCAGACGGCCTTTCTCGCGATCTATTACCCCAACAACTTTACCTTCGCGATTCTTGCCCGCGCGGGTATCTTTGATAATAAGCTTGACCTCTTCGCCATGAAGTGCCCCCCCGAGGTCACGAGGGGATATATATATTTCGCCGCTTTTATTAGCTGGTATTACAAAACCATGCCCGGCGCGAGCCATGACCAGTTTCCCCTGGACAAACCCTTTTTTAGGCTCTGTTATTAATCTTCCTCCACGAGCCTTAACTAATTGGCCGGCAGATATTGCTTCCTTAACCATGCGCCTAAATGACGGGTAATCTTCCTGCCTTATTCCCATTCGCTTGGCCAACTCCTTGATCTTGAGCGGCCGAGTCATCTCTTTGAGATTCTTTTTTATATCTTCCAATGTTGGTATGTTCATTTGATTTATTATATGCTTATAAGACAGATTTTTCAATATAAAACTGCCACTTTGGCAGATATTTAAAAATCACAATATATACTTGCAACCGCCGATAAATACTCATATAATATCGATATTGAATTGATAGATAGAATAGTTTTCTTATTAATTTTTAACAAAGGATGGCAGATATGAAGGTCTCTACAAAAGCCGAGCATGCTATTCACGCAATGTTGTACGTTGCGGCCACTCCCGAGCACGTCTGTTCCATCGATGAGATAGCCGAACAGGAAAGCATACCCAGGGAATTCCTGGCCAAAATACTCAGAGAGCTTGTTAAGAAAAAACTTCTTAAAAGCTTTAAGGGCATTTATGGCGGATATAGGCTGGGCAAGCTTCCTCAACAAATATCATTTTTAAATATCATTGAGGCGATGGATGGTCCCATGTTGGTGGTCTCCTGTGCTGATGATCGTCATAAAAATAAGACCAAACGAAAATATTGCTCTGCTCAGGTGTTCTGGATACCGCTTCAGGACAGGTTAAAAACCACTCTCAACGAAATGACGCTGGATAAAATAAAACCTGCGTAAACAAGCCCGTATCGGGAATCTTCAACTTTAAGCGAAAAATCGGATATCCGAGATGGAATCCGATTTTTTAATTTGATTAAGTACATTTGCACCAATTTAAAAAGTACAAATAAAAAAAGCCCCCGCTATGTCTTGCTGTCATTCAATGATGTCAACCATGTATCCCAACCAATGGTGCAGCAGGGGCTCTTCTCTTGTTCAGAACCGTAAACCGCGCCTTGCGGCTTTGGGTTCCTGACTTTGTGAATATCTTACTGCGTTTTAGTCAAATCAATATAAAAATGCCACCCCCCAGAATCGAACTG
>DOTU01000356.1 GCA_003520965.1 Candidatus Zixiibacteriota bacterium | reverse complement strand
ATTTACCCACCGATGCCAAGATGCGCGTAGCCAAGCTCAAGGAGTGGATGATCGAACTCGATATCTACCCCAAAGAGGGCTTAGAGCACATACTGAAGCAGTATTAAGGCGATAGAGATAAAAGAACCGCCGGATTCTGAATGGGATCTGGCGGTTTTTTTATATAAAAATTATCTTGAACCGCTTCCTCTAATTTGTTATAATGGACCTCTGTAATATCATCTCCAGAAAGGAAGCGCATCTTGATGCGATTAAAAATATTCCTAATACTATTAATTTGTATGGGAGTTATTCTTTCGGCGAATACTGCAATTGGTGCGGAATTCTGGCAGAGAATGAGCACCCCATTTTTTGATTCGGTAAAAACGATGGCCATCGATTTAACCGGCAGGATATTCGCCGGATTCTGCATGTCAACGGATGGAGGAATAAGCTGGTCAGGTTCAATTACCGGCTCCCAGCCATATTCCATGGTTACGGCGCAAGATAACAGCAATTTGGCGGCTTTGGGTTCCAATGGCATTTATAGACGGCTTTCACAGGGATCATATTGGGATCGGGTATCAACGCAAGCATCATACGGGCCATTTGGAATTGATGGCCAGGGGCATATATATGCCGGAACCACTATTTGGGGTTTATTTCGCTCAGACGATAATGGGGCGTCATGGTACCATTTTGGATTATATCTGCCCACAAGAGACTTCTGCGTTGATTTACATGGAAATATCGTTTGTGTGTATGGGGGAAGGGATTCTGTTTACTATTATAACGTCGCATCAAACCAGTGGAGAAACACCGCCAGGTTGGGATTTAATGCCAAATATATCAGGAAGACTCCGGCGGGCATGCTGTTCAGTGTGAATCCAGACACGGTTCAGGGCGGCGTGTATGCTTCGAATGATTCCGGATTAACCTGGCAGCGGATTTTAAATGCCCGTGATATCACCGGAATTTCCCTTCGCAATCAAACCGATATATATGTTTCGACCAAGGACGGGCATCTCAATTACTCGCCCAATAATGGTGAAAATTGGCAAACCAAAGAAACGCCAGCAAACAGCATAATAGCCATGCAAGTAATTGCAGATAGCATTATTTGGTTATCATCATATGAAAAAGGCGTTCTTCAATCGACGGATTTGGGAAATAACTGGGAGACTATCGGTCCTACCTTTCCAGATGTCAGGGCAATTTGTTTTGGTCCGTCGAATGAGGTGTATGCCGCAACTATAAGAGGGCTTTTTAAATTTGAAAATTCCACTTATACATGGTTAAAATTATACAATGAGTATAGAGGAATCTCAGATGTCACAATTGATTCCGCAGGGCGCATTTTGATTAATTTATTGGATGGCGGTGGCGTTCGGCGATCGCCTGACAATGGTGTCACTTGGGATACTGTTACGAGTCTTCCTAGCTTTTCTCGCATGTTATACTATCCGAATGGGGAAATTTTTGCGGTTAATGCCAGCGGATATTATGATGGGCTATATCGCTCAACCGATAATGGCCTTAATTGGGAACTTATTTATAGCAATAATCCTATTCGAGATATAATTATGGCTTCGGACGGGAGCCTTGTCATAGATAAAGTTAACTCCGCCAGTTCTGATATATTTCGTTCCACCGATTTGGGGGCGAGCTGGATACGTGCCGAGTCCACTTATATTACATATACTCTTGCAGGCGACGGAACAGGCACGCTATGGGCGGCAGGATACTCCGTGTTAAAGTCCACCGATAATGGAATTAGTTGGAGATCAATAGCCGAAAGCCACTATGGCGGCCCATTTGTAAAATTGATTTACTGCGCTGGCGGTGATTTAATCGGTATCACGTCATATGATCTGGGGACATTTACACTAAATATCTCCAGAGATGGGGGAAGCACTTGGTCTACGATACGGTCAGCTTATAGCACCCCTGGACTAAATTCGGCTATTTCCACGTCTCAAGGCAAAATAGTCATGGGATGTAATGGGCCTAATTGGAGCAATGGAATATTAATAAGCAGGGGAGTTATTTCGGATATATCGGATATCTGGCCTGGCGATATGGATAATAATGGCCTAGTAGAGGCGGCCGATATTTTACCACTGGCAGAGCATTGGCAGCAATCAACGCCCGCGAGGGACGCTGTCGATTTTCGCTGGATTCCTCGAATCGATTTTCTCTGGCAGCAGGTACCGGATGAGGCTTATGCAGATGCCAACGGCAACGGCATCGTCGATATTAGTGATTTTCTAGCGATAGGCCTGAATTGGCATAAAACCCATCCAGTAACCGGAACAATCATTAAATATGATTCAAATCTCAATATTACGGAAAAGCAAGTATTGCTTGAATTGCTTAAATCGGTAAGAGGCGGCAATGGCGAATTTAGTAGTGAATTACAAGCATATATAGAAGGGCTGCTTTCCGGGCAAACTCCGGAGAATATTTCGCTTTTTGATAATTATCCAAATCCTTTCAATTCGGAGACTATTATAAGATACAGCCTGGCGTCCGCATCGAAAGTAGAAATCAAGATATTCGATATCAATGGACGGCTGGTCAAATACTTCCCATCGATAAATCAGTTACCGGGGGCATATCAGGTTGTTTGGAACGGTACGAATAACTGCGGCTTACTCGTAGGCTCAGGCGTCTATTTTTTACGCCTTGAGTGCGAAGGCCGTGCTAAGGCCATTAAAACGGTGTTATTAAAATGAGAATGAAAATTGGACTTTACTGGCTGATTGTTGTTGCAACTCTTATGGTTTATTGCAGTTCCAATGAACCATCAAATCGTTTGCCGGTTATTGAGGACATATCGTTATATCCTACGCCGATAGTCCCGGGCCAGATTACGACAGTTCTTGCTCATATCTATGACACTGATGGTATCATCACACAAGCGGATTTAGTATATGATAATGGCACAAATGAATATACCGTACATATGGATACCTTGTCGGGCTTTTATTATGCGAGTATCCCTCCTCTAAGAATAGAGACAGGGATATTTTATCATATAGTGGCTTTAAACGCGCATGGCCAATCATCAAGCCCAAATGGCTATTTTGTAGTACAGTTTTATCAATTGGCCGCATATTTATCTCCTCTTGC
>DOTU01000023.1 GCA_003520965.1 Candidatus Zixiibacteriota bacterium | reverse complement strand
TAACGGCACAACATGGTCTGGAACACACAATGTTATAGTAAATGGTTGCGAACGACATATGCACTATGCAGTGTCAAATTATGGATCGACGATTAATATCTCTTTTCAAGCCCCATACTATGGTTTCGATATCTATTATGTAACAAGTACAAATTTTGGCCAAACTTGGTCATCGCCGAGAAACATTATTCATGCATCGATAGTATCTGGCGTTTATGACAATATATCCTTTGGAAATAGCACTTCATTCGTGTGGGACGGTTACCTGAATGAAAATCAAACCCATCATCTTTATCATTGCAGAAGCACAGATGGAGGGGTTAGCTGGTTAAATACTATACTTGATGAACAAACCCAAACTAACTTAGGGCATCAGATAAGATTAGCTGTCAATCAATTTGGTAATATCGGGGCAGTATGGATTGAAAACGATAACGTCAAATTAAAACAAAGTAGCGATTGGGGGACAACTTGGGACTCAACGATACAAGTTACTTCTGATTGTATGGCCCAAGACGATGGATACTGCGATATAGCATATGATTACAGTAATATATATCTGGTATGGGAGAGGAGTCAAAACCCGTTATCCGATGAGCTTTCCATTTATTTCAATAAAAGCTTCGATTATGGACAAACCTGGGATAGTGACTATTGGATTAACAGGAATTCCTACCGTTCAATGAACCCGTCACTGGCCGTATCAAAGGGAAAAGTATATGCCGTCTGGTTGGACTGCCGGGCTAATTCAGATACCCTCGGTTGGGGAATCTACTTCTCCTACTGGCCCTATTATGCGCCTGACGCTGTGTCTGATAATCAGGAAAACATCCCTACTTCCCTTTCCATCTCTGCCTATCCCAACCCCTTTAACTTCAGCACCACTTTATCCTTGGGCAATTATGTCGATGCTGAAATCGGGATATATGATATCACCGGTAAGCTTGTTGAGAAGCTAAAGGCAGATAAGGGGCAAGCGGTCTGGGATGCGGCGGGGGTTTCTTCCGGTATTTATTTTGCGCGGGCGCAGGAAGGCAACTCTTTAAAGAGCATTAAGCTGATATTGCTAAAGTAAGCGCCTAAGGTGCTTATTGTTAAAACCACAGGGGTTTTCACCTACAATATACAGCAAAATGCCTCAGGATGTCGCCTGGACTTCCATCCTGGGGCATAAAAAAACGGCGTCAGGATCGGGGTCCTGACGCCACATTTTCAACAAATAAAACAGGTTCGGCACGGCAAGCCGTGCCTCTACACAAAACCTATTTACATTCCGTACATTTCGATAATTTCTTTTTTGCCTTTGCCAAGGATGTTGTATTTGGCGCCAACTTTAGTGAAAGCGGCGATGGCGGTGTCAAGATGCGATTTATCGTGGGCTGCGGAAAGCTGGGTGCGAATCCTGGCCGCTCCCTTGGGCACTACCGGGAAGAAGAAACCAACCGCGTAGATACCTTCAGCATAAAGATCGCGGGCAAAATCCTGGGCCAGCTTGGCGTTGTAGAGCATAACCGGTACGATCGGGCTGTCACCCTCCTTAAGATCGAATCCGGCTTTTTCCAAAGCGCTGCGCCAGTATTTGGTATTCCATTCGAGTTTATCGCGCCGCTCGGTTGTTTGGGAAATCAGATCGAGAACCCGGATGGCTCCGGCGACAATCACTGGAGCAACGGTATTCGAGAATAGATAGGGCCGAGCGCGTTGACGGCAAAGCTCGACGAGTTCGCGCCGTCCGGAGACACAACCGCCTGACGCACCGCCGAGGGCTTTGCCCAGCGTGGTGGTGATGATATCGATTCTACCCAGAACACCGCAATGCTCGTGAGTGCCTCGTCCGGTTTTGCCGATAAAGCCGGAAGAATGGGATTCGTCAACAAAAACCATGGAATCATATTTCTCAGCCAATGCAACAATCTCGTCAAGCTTGGCCAGGTCGCCGTCCATAGAGAAGACGCCATCGGTAATAATCAGACGAAAACGCTTGTCTTGATGCTCCTGAAGCTTCTCCTCGAGATGAGCCATATCGGAGTGTTTATAGGTGTCCTGCATCGCTTTGCAGAGGCGCATACCATCAACAATAGAAGCATGCACCAGGCGGTCGGCGATCATGACATCTTTGTCTGTCAATACCGCCTCGAAAACGCCGGCGTTGGCGTCCATGCAGGACGGGAAAAGCAGAGTATCTTCAGTACCAAGAAATTTGGTTAGCTTGTTTTCAAGCTGACGGTGAATATCCTGGGTGCCGCAGATAAAACGGACCGAGGACATACCGTAACCGCGGGAGTCGAGGCCCTCATGCGCCGCCTTGATAACCTCGGGATGGCTGGAAAGCCCCAGGTAGTTGTTGGCGCACATGTTAATTACTTTCTTAAGCTCAGCGCCGGAAGGAAACTCCACCACGATATCGGCGCTCTGGGGAGCGTGAATATAACGCTCCTCTTTAAATATCCCGGCATCCCGAATGCCGCTGATTTCAGATTTATATATGTCGCGAGATTTTTCGCTGTAAGCCACGCGTACCTCCTCGTATCTCGAATATCACTGTTTATTAATTCTATGTCGGGTTTCTCGTCCAAGGGACTCGGAACCCGACCTACTTTGCTACTTTGCCGTGACGGGTTTCTCGCTCTGTGGGTGGACACATTGGTTCGCCCCTACGAAAGATCGAAGGACCCGACTTACGCTTATGCCTTCACAAAGCGGTTGACCAGATCTACGATCTTGTTTACTGAATCGAACGCCTCGGGTGAGGCGTCGGCGTCAGGAATAGAGATATTGTATTTGCGCTC